>NZ_ATDO01000142.1:0-208438 GCF_000445085.1 Sphingobium sp. HDIP04
TCCGCGCCCGCCAGACCGCCGCCGCCATCGCCGCCGCCACCGGCCACCCGCTCGACGGCCCGCTCCCCTGGCTCGACGAAATCGACCACGGCCCCGACGAAGGCCAACCCGAAGCACAAGTCCTGGCCCGCCTCGGCCCTGAAGCCCTCACCGCCTGGGACGAACGGGGCATCCCGCCCCAGGACTGGAAAGTCGACGCCCCGTCCCGCATCGCCGCCTGGAAAGACTGGTTCGCTCGGAAAGGGGAGGGCGCCGACCTGCTCGTCACCAGCAACGGCGCCGCCCGCTTCGCGCTCCTGGCGCTGGGCCTGCCGCTCGCCAACCTCAAGCTCCGCACCGGCGCCTTCGGCGAACTGACGGTCGAGGAAGGGGCCGGCGTCCATCTCATCCGCTGGGACGAACGGCCCTAACCACGCCGAACGCCCCGAAGCGGCAGCTAAAGGGTAGAGAGCGGACCTTTCCCCTATTCGTCACCCCGGACTTGATCCGGGGTCCCGCTTTTCTTGTAAACCAGCGCCCAGCTCAAGATAGCGGGACCCCGGATCAAGTCCGGGGTGACGGAGGATTAAACCCCCAGAAACCCGGCTCAATCCTTCCGCTGCGGCACCGAAAAAGTCCCCGACACGCGCCCGCCGGCCCCGCCAGAAACCCCCGGACCGCCACTTCCGGCAGCGCGCCCGTCCACGGTCGAGCGCCCGCTGGTCAGGTCGATCACCAGCCGCCCCCCGGTCAGCCTGTTGGCCCCCTGCGTCAGCGACACATTGCCCAGCATGGTGATCAGCCTGCTGTTGAGGTCATAAATCGCGACATTGCCCTTGGCCATCTGGTCCGCCTTGCGCACCACGACATTGCCGGACGCGTCGATCCGGTCGATCTCCACGCCGCCCGGCCCGGTCCCGCCCCCCGGCTGGTTGCGGTAGGCCACCGTCATCCGCGCCGCGTTCAGCGTCATGCCCGCCTGCGTCACCTCGACATTGCCGGACACCACGACGCGGTCGGCGCGGTCCTGCACCTCGATCCTGTCGGCGGTGAAGTTGACCGGCGCATTGCTGTCATGGTTCTTCAGCACCTGCGCGTCCGCCCCCGCGAAAAGGAGGCCCGCCGCACCCAGCGACAGCAAAAGAAGGGGCTTTCTCATCACCTTTGCCCTTTGAGACCATTTTGTTCGATACGCAAGCTCGCCCGCCCGTTCAGTGTAACGGTCCGGGCGCTCAGGTCGGCCTCCAGATGGTCGCCGCTGAACGTCCCGATGGGTATGCGCCCGTCGACCCGCCCGGCGCTCTGCATCCGCCGCGTCTTGAGGTCCACGCCCACGTCCCGCGTGGTCAGCCGGTATCCGCCCTCCGACTGGAACTGCACCGGCCCGTCGATGGCGACCCGCTCCGTATCCATGTCGTACCGCCCCTTCTGCGCCCGCAGCAGCGCCTGCCCGTCGGACAGCAGGATCCGCGCCGACATGTCGTTGAGGTCGACGATCGGCTCCCGCGAGCTTTTCTGCACCGCCGATCCCGCCCGCAAGGAAAAGGGCTGGCCCTTGCTGTCCTCCCCGCGATAGAGCGCCTCGGTCACGCGCATCCGCTCCTTCGCCACCTCGACCTTGTTCTTGTCCAGCACGAAGCTCACCTTGTCCCCGCCGGTGAAGGGCGCCGTCGCCAGCAAGGCCGCCAGCACGCCCACCGACACCGGCAACCAGTTCTTCAGCAGCCCGACCAGCCGGTCATGGCTTCCCCCCGGCCGCGCCCAGTGACGGCGCACGTCGCGTTGCTGATCGGCCTGTATCGACATGGGTTCAGCCCTTCACATATGCGCGAAGATGTCGATCTCCGGCCATCCCGCCAGGTCCAGCTCCGCCCGGTGCGGCAGGAAATCGAAACAGGCCTGCGCCAGTTCCATCCGCCCCTCGCGCACCAGCCGCTTGTCCAGTTCCGCCTTCAACGCATGCAGGTATCGCACGTCCGACGCCGCATATTCCTTCTGCGCGTCCGACAGCACCGGGCCGCCCCAGTCGCTCGACTGCTGCACCTTGGACAATTCCTGCCCCAGCAATTCGCGCACCAGTTCTTTCAGGCCATGCCGGTCGGTATAGGTCCGCACCAGCCGCGAAGCGATCTTCGTGCAATAGACCGGGGCGGCCACGACGCCCAGATAATGGCGGATCGCCGCGATGTCGAACCGCCCGAAATGATAGAGCTTCAACCGCGCCGGATCGGCCAGCGCGGCGCGCAGGTTGGGCGCGGCATAATCGCTGCCGGGGTTGAAGCGCACCAGATGCTCGTCCCCCTGGCCGTCGCTGATCTGCACGACGCACAGGCGGTCGCGGGGCGTGATCAGCCCCATGGTTTCGGTGTCGACGGCGATCGGGCCGGGGGCAAGGACGCCCTGGGGCAGATCCTCTTCATGGAAATGGACGGTCATGATTCCCCTCTATGGCCAAAGCCGCCGGTTCGCAATCGCCCCTTGGCGACCGGGAACGAAAGGCGACCATTCCGTCCCAAAGTCGCCATTTTCACGCCCTTTACCCGCCTTAAAAATCATTCGCCTGTCCCGCAAAAGTTGATATAGTGATTCCCAAACCGCGCGTGAGCGGTGGATTCTGCATGTCATTCGCCCGACATGCTTGTCTGGTTTAGTCTGGGGCGAAGCGAAAGTGACCAACAGGGCATGAGTTTTGATAGAGGTCGCCGCGGCGGGCGCGGCAAGGACAAGCGCGACAGTTTCGGCGACGATAGTTTCTATGAAGGCGGCCGTGGCGGCTTCGGCGGTGGGTTCGACCGCGGCGGTTTCGGTGGTGATCGTGGTGGCTTCGGCGGCGGCGACCGCTTCGGTGGCGGCGGCGGCGGCTTCGGCGGCGACCGTGGCGGTTTCGGCGGCGGCGGTGGTGGCGGCGGCTTCGGCGGCGGTCGCAGCGGCGGCGGCGGTTTTGGCGGCGGTGGCCGCGGCATGCCCGCCCAGGTCGTGGGTGAAGGCACCGGCGTCGTCAAGTTCTTCAACGGCCAAAAGGGTTTCGGCTTCATCGTCCGCGACGATGGCGGCGAAGACGTGTTCGTCCACATCAGCGCGGTCGAGCAGGCGGGCCTGACGGGCCTCGCCGAAGGCCAGCCGCTCGGCTTCACCCTGGTGGATCGCGGCGGCAAGGTGTCGGCGACCGATCTCAAGATCGAGGGCGAACCGCTCCCCGTCACCGAACGCGCCCCCCGCGAACCCCGCGCCGGCGGCTTCGGCGATCGTCCGGGCGGCGGCGACCGCGGCCCGCAGCGCCAGCTTACCGGCGAACGCGCCAGCGGCACGGTCAAGTTCTTCAACGCGATGAAGGGCTTTGGCTTCATCCAGCGCGACGACGGCCAGCCCGACGCGTTCGTGCACATCAGCGCCGTCGAACGCGCCGGCATGAGCGCCCTCAACGAAGGCGACCGCCTCGACTTCGAACTGGAAGTCGACCGCCGCGGCAAATATGCGGCCGTCAATCTTCAGACGAAGGCCGACTAAAGAACAGCCTGCCCGCTTTAGGGAGAGGATAGAAGGGGTCGCCTGCCCGGCGACCCCTTTTTTGTTGGAGCGTAACCGCAAATTGCTTCTTTATATCTACTTGGCTTTTGGTTTTAGTTCTTTACAGCCGATTGCTTGGATGCTGACGGCTTCGGTCTGTACGTGAGGCTGAAAGGGGATATTCTCAATGGATCGGTTGACGCTGCTCAAGAGTCTTTCTTTCGGCTCTCAAGTTGCAGAAGAAGAGGTTTCCAGCCTTCAAGACTACTTCGTTCAAACTGACCAATGGGGCCGTATTTCTGACGGCAATATTGATATTGTGCGGGGGGAAAAAGGTGCAGGCAAAAGCGCAATTTATCTCCTTCTAAATAAGAATAAAGAAGCGCTTTTTGATAAAAACGTTCTGGTAGTTAGTGGTGAACGTCCTCGTGGTACGACTGTCTTCAAGGACCTTATTTCAGACCCGCCAGCCAGTGAGCGAGAGTTTATTATTTTATGGAAGTTGTACATTCTTGTAATTATTTGCCATGAAATTCGGGGATTTGGGATTGAGAAGGGGTTAGGGAGTATTTTCGGTGCGCTGGAGGATGTGGGCCTTCTAGAAAGAGAACTTAATCTCTCAGGATTGCTGAGATCAGCTCAATCGTTGGCGCGAAGGCTTCTTGGGTCGAAGCCAGAGTTGGGCTTTGAGGTCGATCCAATAACGGGAATGCCAACCGGCATTGTAGGCAAGATTGCTCTAGTGGATTGATTCCAACACTTGGTGCCCGCGCCGTACAGCGGCTATAATTTCGTCCGGATCCGCCTTCCAGATGAAGGGGCGGGGATCCTCGTTATGCTCCTTTATAAAGCGGTTGATGGCGGCCTGGAGATCTACGACGGAATGAAAGACGCCGTTTTTCAGCCGGCGCCGTGTGAGCTTGGCGAAAAAGCCCTCGACGGCATTGAGCCATGAGCACGACGTCGGGATGAAGTGGAAGGTCCAACGCGGATGCCTGGCCAACCAGGCGCGGACCTTAGGCTGCTTGTGGGTCGCATAATTGTCGAGGATGACGTGGATGGCCTTGTCAGCGGGCATCTGGGCTTCGATCGTGTTCAGGAACCGGATGAACTCCTGATGCCGGTGCCGTTGCATGTTGCGGCCGATCACGGAACCATCCAGGACATTGAGCGCGGCGAACAGGGTCGTGGTCCCGTTGCGCTTGTAGTCATGCGTCATGGTCGCGCCGCGACCGCGCTTCAGCGGCAAGCCCGGCTGGGTCCGGTCGAGCGCCTGGATCTGGCTCTTTTCATCGACTGACAGCACGATCGCGTGCGCAGGCGGTGAGACGTAAAGCCCGACGACATCGTGAAGCTTCTCGGCAAAAGCCTTGTCGTTGGACAGCTTGAAGCTGCGCCAACGATGGGGCGCCAGACCGTGGTCGTGCCAGATTTTCACGACCGATGACGCCGCGATACCAACGGCTTTAGCCATCGCGCGCACCGTCCAATGGGTAGCCTCGTGGCTGGGCGTCTCCAGCGTCAGCTTCACGACCTTGTCAACCAAAGCAGCCTCGAGAGGCGCAATCCCCGGTGGGCGGGTCTTGTCGCGCAGTAACCCATCCACGCCTTCGGCCATGAACCTTTCCTGCCAGCGCCATACGCACGTCTTGGATTTGCCCGTCGCCATCATGATCGCCTGGGTGCCCAGGCCCCGAGCCGTCAGGAGAATGATCCGCGCTCGCCAAACATGCTTCTGCGGCGAACCCCGCGCCGCAACAATCGCCTCAAGCCGCTTCGTGTCCGGTGCAGTGACCTCGATCTCGATACCCGTTCGCATGCCGCATCGTCGCACGGCACCGAAAGAATGGGAATCCCTCAAGCGGACTCATTCGTTCCGATCAATCCACTAGCAGAACCGTCGAGTGAACTTAGGAGTACTGGCATCAGTTCGCTGGATGGTATGTTCGAGAAAGTAAACGATGCACTTGCTCGTGATGGATTTACAATATGGGTGCTTTTGGATCGTCTCGACGTTGCTTTTGCGGAAAGTCATGAATTAGAAGCAAATGCCATCAGAGCCCTTGTGCGTGTTTATGGCGATTTTAGAGCCTTTGAGAATATTGGCTTAAAGATTTTCCTGCGCGAAGATATTTGGAACCGTGTAACGTCAGATGGATTTCGGGAGGCGAGCCATATTGTTCGCTACGAACTCATGCGTTGGACGACTCCAATGCTTTTAAACCTAACTCTCCGCCGTGTATTGAATAATGATGCTCTTGTAACCGAACTTGGCATTGATAAGGATAAGGTGCTGGGTAGCGCAGAAGAGCAGCGGGAATTGTTCAATAGAATATTTCCTAAGCAAGTTGAACAAGGACCACGTAAGGCAGCAACGTTTGACTGGATGGTTGGGCGATGCGCGGATGGAACCGGAAATACTGCGCCCCGCGAACTGATTCATTTGCTAAATTGTATTCGTGATGAAGAAATTCGTCGCTTAGAGAGGGGAGAGAAGGCGGCGCCCGAAGAACAGTTATTCGATCGGTCTGTTTTTAAATCGGCTCTTCCGACGGTTTCCGAAGCACGGCTGAACACCTATCTTTATGCTGAATACCCTTCAGAGCGCCCTTACATAGAGAAACTAAAAGGCGAAAAAACGGAACAAACGCCGGAGAGTTTAAGTGCGATATGGGGTATGAGCCGAGATGCAGCGATTACCAAAGCAAACGATTTGGTGGTCCTAGGATTTTTTCAAACTCGCGGAACTCGCGTTGAGCCTACTTATTGGGTTCCATTTCTGTATAGAGATGCACTGAACCTTGTCCAAGGTCGGGCAGGCTCTTCGTCAAATGATGAAGCAGACGAGTATTAGCGGCTTTCTCAAACCCGCCGAAACGGAAACGGCGCCACCGTCCGCTCATAGCCATGCAGATCCAGCGCCCGCGTCACCGGCGGCAAAGCGCGGTCCGGACACCCCCGCCGCTCGCACAGATGGCAGGTCGGCCCCACCCCGGTCGCCGCGCCCTTCTCCAGATCGATCCCGTCGGCATGCACGATCCGCGCCCCATGCTTCGCCTCGCAGCCCAGCGCGATCACCGACCGCCCCCGCGCGCCGCCCTCCTTGGGCAACCCCACCGTCAGGCTGACGAAGCGCCGCCCGTCCACCGTCTCGATCAGTTGCGTATGCACCGCATCCGGCGCCTGCGCCTCATGCGCGTCCCAGCGCGGGCAGGTGCCCCCCAGCCGCGCAAAGGGCCACGCCTCCCCGTCGAAGCGCTTCGACACGATGCCCGCCCGGTCCACCTTCGCCATGAAGAAGGGCACGCCCCGCGCCCCCGTCCGCCCCAGGCTGGTCAGCCGGTGCGCCAGTTGCTCCATCGACACGCCGAAGCGCGCCCGCAGCAGCGGCAGGTCGTGCCGGCTCTGCTCCGCCGCCTTGGCGAAACGGTCATAGGGCATGATCAGCGCCGCCGCCGCATAGTTGGTGAGCGCGATTCCCGCCAGGCGGCGGCTGTCCTCGTCCGGCGGCCCCGCCCGCGCCACCTGCGCGGCGATGGCGTCCGCCAGTTCCTGCGCGCAAAGCTGATAGGCTACCGCGAACAGCCGCCCCGAAGAGGCCAGCCGCTCGCTCAGCAACAGCCGCCGCCGGTGCATGTCATAATGGCGCAGCGTTCCCGCCAGCACATCCTCCCGCACGATCTGCACGGCCATGCCATGCCGCTCCTTCAACCGCGCCCGGATGCCCGCCTGCAGGGCGGAAGGATCGTCGCCCAGTTCCCCCGCCAGCGACTCCGCCGCCGCATCCAGTTCCGCGAAATGATTGCCCGCCTTCGCCATGGTCTCGCGCAACCAGTCGAGCGGCGCATGCAGCGGCGCCACGCTCCCCGGCGCGCCCGACAATCCTGACGCAACCTGCTCCGGCAGGCGCCGCAAATCGCTGAGCGCCCGGTAAAATCGCCCGATCGCCTCGCTCACCCCCGGATAATTTTCCGCGACCTCCAGCACTTCGTCGCGGGCGATGCCGATGTCGCGCACCAGCGCATCGGACAATATCTCGCTGAGCGCGCTGGCGGCCCCTTCCTGCGTGCTGGCCACGAAATCGCGAATGTCGATGTCATAGACATTGGCCAGCCGCAGCAGCATCTGCGCCGTCAACGGCCGCTGGTTGCGCTCCAGATGGTTGAGGTAGCTGGGCGACACCCCCAGTTCCTCCGCCATCCGCGTCTGGTTGAGGCCCAGTTCCCGCCGCAACACCCGCAGCTTCGGCCCCAGATAGAGTTTCCGATCATCCGCCATACTGTCACTATGTCAAAAAATGACATTATGAACAAGTCACCGCATGACACCGCCTCACTAATCGGCCTTCATTGACCGACTCGTTCATGGTTTGATGCGTCATCCCAACGGAAAGGAAGACCCATGGAAACGACCGAAGCACCCCAGCCCGCCCGCTCCCGCGCGGTTTTCTCCCAGGAGGATTTCGGCCTGATCCGAACCGCCATCGCCCACTATCTGCGCGAGGTTCAGGACAAGCCGGAATCTGTCAAATACGCCAATCTCTACCATCGCCTCGGCCGGGTGAGCTGAGCGTTTCAGGGTTCAGGAGAGGGAAGGGCGCGGCGGAAAAACCGACCGCGCCCTTTTCCTGTCAGAACAGCCGCGTCAGCCCGTAAAAGGCCGCGCCGATCGCCGCCGCCGCCGGCAGCGTCACCACCCAGGCGACGATGATGCTCGACGCCACGTTCCACCGCACCGCCGACAGCCGCCGCGAAGCCCCGACGCCCACGATCGCGCCGGTAATGGTGTGGGTCGTCGACACCGGCACGCCCAGATGCGTCGCCATGAACAGCGTCAGCGCCCCGCCCGTTTCCGCGCAGAACCCCTGTCCGGGCGTCAGCCGCGTGATCTTCGACCCCATGGTGTGGACGATCTTCCACCCGCCCAGCAGCGTCCCAAGGCCCATCGCCGCCTGGCAGCTCAGCACCACCCAGAAGGGCACATGGAACCCGCCGGTCAGCATGCCCTGCGAATAAAGCAGCACCGCGATGATCCCCATCGTCTTCTGCGCATCATTGCCGCCATGCCCCAGCGAATAGAGCGATGCCGACACGAGCTGCATCTTGCGGAACACCCGGTCCGCCCCCTGCGGCGTGAAGCGCCGGAAAATCCAGCTTACGATCAGCACCAGCAGCAATGCCAGAACCAGCCCGATGGCGGGCGACATCACGATGGCCGCGCTGGTCTTGAACACCCCGCTCCACACCACGGCGGAAAGCCCTGCCTTGGCCGTCCCCGCGCCCAGCAACCCGCCGATCAGCGCGTGGCTGCTGGATGACGGGATGCCCAGCCCCCAGGTGATGAGGTTCCAGGCGATCGCCCCCATCAATGCGCCGAAGATCACCGCCGGATCGATGATGCTGGCGTCGACAATGCCCTTGCCCACCGTCTCCGCCACATGCAGGCCAAAGAAGAGGAAGGCGATGAAGTTGAAGAACGCCGCCCAAGCGACCGCATATTGCGGCTTCAAGACCCGCGTCGACACGATGGTCGCGATGGAATTGGCGGCGTCGTGCAGCCCGTTCAGGAAATCGAACAGCAGCGCGACGCCGATCAGCGCGACCAGCAGCGGAAAGGCGATTTGGGCGTCCATATGTGTGTTCCGGCCGGATCAGGCGTGGTCGATGACCAGGCCGGAAATCTCGTTGGCGACGTCCTCGAACCGATCCGTCACCTTCTCCAGATGGCTGTAGATTTCATTGCCGACGACGAAATCCATCGGATTGCCCTGCCGCGCCTGGTTGTAGAGCGCCTTCAGCCCCGCTTCATGCAGGATGTCGGCATGCCCCTCCAGCTTCACCAGCCTTTCGGTCAGGTCATGCAGCCGGGCCGAATTCAGGTTCAGCGACCGCAGCAGCGGCATCGCCTCCGCCGTGATCCGCGCGCATTCGACGATCAGCGCGCTCATGTCCTGCATCTGGGACGGAAATTCCTTCACCTCGAACAGGGCGATGGCCTTTGCCGTCTGGTTCATCTGGTCGATGGCGTCGTCCATCACCCCGATCAGCCCGGTGATGGCGCTGCGGTCGAAGGGCGTCACGAAGATGCGGCGCACGTCCTGCAGCACTTCGCGGATGATGTCGTCCGCTTCATGCTCGCGGTCCGAAATCTCCTTGATCTGGGCGTCCATGTCCGGCCCGCCCTTCAGCAGCCTGGCGAGCGCATCGGCGCCGGTGACCAGAGTCGCGGCATGATCCTCGAACTGCTCGAAAAAGCGCCCTTGCTTGGGCATCAGCGCGTGAAACCAGCGCAGCATTCCAGTCCTTTCGCTTTGCCATTCCTTGACCCGCAGCAACGTCCGCACGAACAGGCCGGGATCCCGGGGCGGTTCGCGGAAAGCGGCGATGATGGATTGCAGATCGGGTTCGTCGACGGCCTTTGCAGCTTCGGCAACGGGGAACCAACGCAGTTCCCGCTGCCCTTGTTCGGGCCATTGCGGCAACTGGCCGGTCACTGCAAGCGGGAAAACCTCGACCGTCGCCTCTTTCGTGTCGCCGCGCCGCCGTTTCTTGTCATACCGATAGCGGCCGAGCGGCGCGGGGCAGGCAATGCCGTGGATGCCCGCTTCCTCATAGGCTTCCAGTTCGGCGGCGCGGTGCCCGGCCATGCCTTTGATGCGATTGCCCTTGGGGATCACCCAGCGCCGCGTGTCCCGCGACGTGATCAGCAATATGCGCATCGACCCGTCCGGGCCGGTCGCATAGGGAAGGGCGGCGATCTGACGCATCAGCCGCCCTTATGCGCCGCGCGGCGTTCATGACTGATGAATGGCGGCCCCTGAATCACCGGCGCCTTGTAACAAAATCGTCACATTGCGCAATCGATCCGCTCGTCAGATCGACAGCCGCGCCGTGATGCGGATGTCCCGTCCTGCCAGGGGGGCGTAATCCTTCAGGAAACTCGCCGCCCGCCGCGCCTCGACATCGAAGATGTTGTTGGCGGACAGGGTGATGGTCGTCCGCTCATTGCCCTTGATCGGCTTGAAGGACAGGGAGGCGTTGACCAGCGTGAAGCCGTCGGTGGGCGTTTCGGTGTCGGCGATGCGGTTCTGGGCGAAGCTGCGCTCGACTTCGCCGCGCAGGCTCAGCCGGTCGCCCTGCAATTCCACGCCGCCCAGCAGGCGAAGCGGGGGTATGCGCGGCGCCGGACCCGACCCGACGATGGTGGCGCGGACATAGTCCGCCACGCCGTCCAGATTGACGGCATAGCCGCCCACCTGCCCCAGCTTCACCGTGCCCTCCGCCTCGAAGCCCAGATAGCGGGCGTCGGCCTGGAGGTTCTGGTAGCAGGGGAAGTCGAGCGGCTCTCCGCCATTTGCCGCCATGCAGACGCTGTCGTCGGCCAGCGAATCGTAGATATAGCCGTCGAACCAATTGTGATAGGCGGACAGCGAGACGGTATAGCCATTGCCCTGGCCGCGCAGCGTGCCCTCGACGCCCCAGCTCTTTTCCAGCCCGAAATCGGGATTGCCCAGTTCGAAGGCCTGCGTTCCGGCATGGTTGCCGCGCGCGAACAGTTCCTCGGCCGAAGGGGCGCGCTCCGTGCGGGACAGGTTCAGCCCGACGCGCCAGCCCGGCACAATTTCCTGGCTGACCCCCAGCGATCCGGACAGCGCATCGAAGCTGCGGCGATAGGCGGGATTGAGCAGCGTCTCGTCCGCGTCCGCCCCGACCCGCGTATGCTCATAGCGTCCGCCCAGTTCCACCCGCGTGGTGCCAAGGTCGAAGGATTGCAGCGTGAAGAAACCCAGTTGCTCCGTCTCGTTGCGCGGCAGGAACTTCTCCTCCCCCACGACGTGGAAATTGCGGGCGAAGAATTGCGCGCCGATCGCGCCATCCCATCCGCCGCGCTTGGCCTGCACCAGTTCCAGCCGCGATTCGATGGATTGGTTGTAGAAGGTCGTGCCGACCTCGCCCGTCTCCTCGATCTCCTGGTGCTGGTAATCGGCAAAGCCCGCGCGCAGGCGGATTGATTCCAGGAAGCCGCCATTGACCGGCAGTTCGGCGCGCAGGTCGGCGCGATCCTGCTTCATGTGCAGCCGCACCTCTTCCGCTTCGCCGTCGGGGTCGAGCGAATAGCGGACGGGTACGCCATAGAAATTGTCGGTATGCGCGACCGAAAAGCCCAGATTGCCGCCATCGGTGATCAGCGCCGCGCCGCCCGCCACTTCCCAGGTGCGCGCCGCGCTGTTGGGCAGCTTGCCGCGCAGATTGGCCAGATCCTCAATCTCCGGATCGCCGCTCAACGCCGCCTGCGCGCGCAGCGCCGGCGTCAGGATGTAGCTGCCGGTGTCCAGGTCGCCGCTCTTGGAATAGCTGCCGTCGAAATGGACCACGAACCTGTCGCCGACGGGCACCTCGATCTCGCCCGATCCGGTGCGCTCATTGGCGGCGCTGCCATAGGTGGCGATGCCCTCGACATGGATCGGCTCGTCGGGCACGCGGCGGGGGATGCGGCTGTCGATCACATTGACCACGCCGCCAATGGCCGAGGAACCGTAGAGCAATGCCGCGGGGCCGCGCAGCACCTCTATCCGGTCGGCGGTAAGGGGGTTGATCGCCACGGCATGGTCGACCGAAGTGTTCGACACGTCGAAGCTGCCGATGCCGTCGGTCAGGATGCGCACGCGTTCCCCCTGGAAACCGCGCAGCACGGGGCGGGAAGCGTTGGGACCGAAGGAGGTCGCGGAGACGCCCGGCTGGCGCGCCAGCGTGTCGCCGATGGTGGGACGCAGCGACCGGGTGAGTTCCTGGCCGGACACCACGGACGTCCCGGAAAGAATATCGCCCTGCCGGCGGGGAATGATGGCGGTGACGATGATGTCCGCTCGTTGATCATGATAGGCTTGCGGCGCCGCATCGGCGGGCGCGCCTTGGGCGAAGGTGGGAAGGGCGGCAGACAATGCGGATAGGGCGCAACCGGCACGCAGCACTGCGGAACGATACATTCGGTTCGTCATCCTTGATTGGGAAAGAGACGCGCCCTCCTATCTGAAATGATATAGCATATCAATACCGCTTCGGCGCGCGATGGATCGCTTCCCCGTGAAATCCCCCCAACCAGTCGCGATGAACGATCAGAGAAAGAGGAATTCGGCCAGCGCAGCGGCGGCGGGGGGGCTTTCCGGGCGGAGCGCCTGGCGCACTTCTATGGCGGGCAACGGACGTTCCAGCGCGATCCGCCTGATCCCGGTCATCCGTCCCAGGTCACGGGCGAGCGGGCCGAAGGCGGCGAAACAGCCGGCCCCTTCGCGCAATATGGTCATGATGTCGAACAGATTGTCGGTTTCCAGCACCGGGTCGCCCAGCCGGATGCCGCCGCGCAGCAGCGCCTCGTCGATGATCCGCCGCAGGCCGTTGTGCGCCTCCATCGCCAGCGTCGGCATGGCGGCAAGCTCGTCCGTCGCCACGCTGTCGCGACGAGCGAGCGGATGGTCGGCGCCGGCATAGAGGTTGATCTGCTCCGACCAGCCATAGCGGGATAGCGGCTCGTCCGTTTCGCCCAAGGCATAGAAATAGGCGATGTCGGCCTTGCCCCGGCGCAGCGCCCAGGCGGCTTCGTCGGCCAGGTGGATCGTCAGGTCCAGCGTGATGGCGACGTCGTCATTCGCCGCCTCGAACGCGGCCAGCGCTTCCTGGAAGTGGCCGAAGACCGGCGCGGGCGCGGCCAGGACGATGCTTTGCCGCGATGAGGAGGATTCAGGCGGAGCGGCGGCGGGGACAATGCCGTCCGCCTGGTCGACCTGCCAGTTTTCCGGCCGGTCCTGCGACAACAGGGTCATGGCCTCCGCCGTTTTCCGGCCGGCGGCGGTCAGGCGAGGAGCGCCGGCAAGATCGTCGAACAGGCGATAGCCCAGGCGCAGCTCCAGCGAGGCCAGATCGCGGGCCACGTCATCAGGCGTGACCCCCAGGTCGCCGGCGCAGCGCGAGAGGCTGCCCGATGCCACCATCTGCGCGAATATATCCAATTGGCGCAGGGAAGGCGTGGCCATGACCCCTGATAGTGCAAATATGGCGCGGGGTTAAGGCCGATATTGGGTGAATATAGCTTTCATATTGACGAAGACCGCCCAAAGATGGCAGGGCGCTCAGCCTGACGGGCGGGTATAGCTCAATGGTAGAGCACTAGCCTTCCAAGCTTGTGATGCGGGTTCGATCCCCGCTACCCGCTCCATCCCCTCATGGAGGCCCGTCGACATCATGGGCGACATCGTCAACCTGCGGCAGGCGCGCAAGGCGAAGGCGCGGGCGGACAAGGAGCGCCGGGCGCAGGGCAATCGCGTCAAGTTCGGCCGGACCAAGGCGGAACGTCTGGCCCTATCGGCGGAAGAAGAACGCAGCAGGCGGCAGATCGACGGCGCGCGCCGTGACAATCGGGATGATGATCCCAAATAATGGATCGCGATCTTCGCGCTGCTGGCAGAGGCATGAAGAGTAGAAACCGCCCAATAGAAATGAACGCCTGTTAATATTGGCCAAGGTCGGATCATTTCGTCGGTGCTTTGGCTCGATTGATCGGGAATATCCTGCGCGTTTTGCGCTGAATCGTGAAGTTCGCGGGTTCAACCCTGGCTATGACTGGACATATTCGCTCACTTCGCCCCGCCAGGGCCGCGATTGCCGCTGTTCTGGCTTTCAGTTCGCCAACGCTGCTCGCGCAGGACGTCGTGCCGCCCGGTCAGCCGGCGATCGCCAACGCTTCCCCCGAACCGGCGCCCCCGGCGGCCTCCGCTCCGACATTCGCGCCGGCTCAGCCCGTGGTCCAGGCGACGCCATCGGTCGAAGAACGCCTGGAGGCCGCCATCGCGGCCGCGCAAGCAGAGGAGAAGACGCAGACCGCTGGCGCAGCGACCGGGGCGGAACGGAGCGCGCCCAAACCCGCGGCGCGCGCGGCGGCACGAGCCGAGCCGGCCGCGCCGCCCGCCCGCGTCGAGCCCCCGGTGCAGCGCGAGGCGCCGTCCCCGACGCCTCCTGCCGAGGCATTTGCGCCCGCCGCGCCCGCGACGCAGGCTCCTGTTCCGCCGTCCGAAGCCGGGATCGATCCGGCATTGCTTTGGGCGCTGGGCGGCGGCTCCTTGCTGATGGTTGGCCTGGGCGGAGCCGCTTTGTTGCGCAGGCGCAGGCGTCGCGAGGGGCAGTGGGAAGGCCAGGAGCATTGGGAGGGCGAGGTGATCCAGCCCATGGAATCTGCCGCGACGACCGCGCCCGACATGCCGCCGATGACCCCGCCGCCCCCCGCCGCTGTGTCGAGCGAGGAGGAACGCACATTGGAGGCGATGGTCGCCGCGCCGCCCAGCGCCGACAACCCGTTCCGCACGCATGCCAAGCGCATGACCCGGGCGAAATTCCTGCTCGCGCAGCGGCAGAGGCAGGCAGAAACGCCGATGGTCGAGGAAACCGCGGCAGCACCGGCCGAATCGTCGCGGCCTGCGCCGGCGGCTACCCAGACGGTTTATCGTTTCGGTTCCGACCGGCGGCGCGACGGCGTCTTCAAGCCGCGGACAAGCTGAGTTCCTTCGGATTCCGTGAGGAAAGGGGATGCCGGTCCCGATCGGCATCCCTTTGTCGCGAGATAGTGCGGCCCATCCGGTTGCCTTGAGCCGTCCGGCCTGATACCGGCCCGCCGGTAATCGCATGGCCGCCCAGGCCCGCCCTCAAGGAAAGTTGCCCATGTCCGACAAGATCAACCGCATCGTTCTTGCCTTCTCAGGTGGGCTGGATACCAGCGTGATCCTGAAATGGCTGCAACAGACCTATCAGTGCGAGGTGGTGACCTTCACCGCCGATCTGGGCCAGGGAGAGGAACTGGAACCGGCCCGCGCCAAGGCCCGGCTGATGGGCGTCAAGGAAGAGCATATCTTCATCGACGACCTGCGCGAGGAATTCGTCAAGGACTATGTCTTCCCGATGATGCGCTCCAACGCGCTCTATGAGGGGCTTTACCTGCTCGGCACGTCAATCGCCCGGCCGCTGATCGCCAAGCGCCAGATCGAGATCGCCAAGCAAGTGGGCGCCGACGCGGTGTCCCACGGCGCGACCGGCAAGGGCAATGATCAGGTCCGTTTCGAACTGGGCTATTACGGCCTCGCGCCCGACATCAAGGTGATCGCCCCTTGGCGCGAATGGGATTTGACCAGCCGCACCAGGCTGATCGAATTCGCCGAAAAGCACCAGATCCCGATCCCCCGCGACAAGCGCGGCGAAAGCCCCTTCTCGACCGACGCGAACATGCTGCACACATCGTCCGAGGGTAAGGTGCTGGAAGATCCGTGGGAGGAAACCCCGGACTATGTCTATTCGCGCACGGTCAATCCGGAGGATGCGCCCGACGCGCCGGAATATATCACCATCGATTTCGAGCGCGGCGACGGCGTGGCGATCAACGGCGTCGGCATGTCGCCTGCGACGCTGCTGGAGACGCTCAACGACTATGGCCGCAAGCATGGCATCGGCCGCCTCGACCTGGTCGAAAACCGCTTCGTCGGCATGAAGTCGCGCGGCATGTACGAAACGCCGGGCGGCACCATCTATCACCTCGCCCATCGCGGGATCGAACAACTGACGCTCGACCGGGGCGCGGCGCATCTGAAGGACGAGTTGGCGCCGCGCTATGCCGAACTCATCTATAACGGCTTCTGGTTCTCGCCGGAGCGCGAGATGCTCCAGGCCGCCATCGACCATAGCCAGGAGAAGGTGACGGGCACCGTCCGCCTGAAGCTCTACAAGGGCGGCGTCTATGTCGTCGGCCGCAAGTCGCCCTATTCGCTCTACAGCGAGAAGGTCGTGACCTTCGAGGACGATGCGGGCGCCTATGACCAGCGCGACGCGGCGGGCTTCATCAAGCTCAACGCGCTCCGCCTGCGCCTGCTGGGCCGCCGCGACCGCTGAGGAATTTTCGTCGCCCGATACAAATTGCGACATTTTATCGGGTGACGTGACAAAATTGCGGGACAAAACTTCCCGATAAGCGTCTTCAAGGACGGCAGGGCGCCGTTCGTGACAGACGCTTTGAAGGAAAATCCCATGATCCGCAAATTCATGACCACGGTGACGCTGGGCTCGCTGTTCGTCGGCGGGCTCGCTGCATCCCATCTCGCTTTCGCTCAAGACGCCGGACCGCGCGGCGGCGGCATGCTGATGATGGCCGACGCCGACAAGGACGGGGCCGTCACCAGGGCGGAACTGACCGCCGCCCTCGAAACCCGCTTCGCTAGGCTCGACGCCAACCAGGACGGCAAGCTGGACCAGGCGGATCGCGACATCCTCCGCCAGCAGCGGCTCGATAAGCGCTTCGCCGCGCTGGACACCGACAAGAACGGCCAGATCAGCAAGGCGGAATTTGCCGCCGGGCATCAGGGCCGGGATGGCATGCGCGACCGCATGGGCAAGCCCGGTGGGCCGGAAGGGCGCGGCTGGGGCCACCGCGGAGGGGGGCATCATGGTATGGGAGAGGGCATGCGCGGCGGTCCGGGTGATGCGGTGAAAAAGGACGGCATCACCAAGGCCGAGTTCCTGGCCCGCCCGCTTGCCCTGTTCGACAAGGCCGACGCCAACCATGACGGCAAGGTGACCGCCGAAGAGATGAAGGCGGCGCGCCAGGCCTTCCGCGACGGGTGGAAGGACCGCAGGGCGACGCCGCCCTCCAACTGAGGGTAAAGGGCGAAGGCGCTGATTTGCAGGCCCTCGCCCTTCCAACCCGCCCCAAGCCATGACAAGAAGCGGACCATGAGCGAACGACCCCATCTGCTGCTCGTCGATGACGAGCGCTCGATCCGCGAGCCGCTGGCGCAATATCTCGGCCGCAACGGCTTTCGCGTGACGGCCGTCGAAAATGCGGCGGAAGCGCGGGTGCGCCTCAACGCCAACGCCATCGATCTGGTGATCCTCGACATCATGATGCCGGGCGAGGACGGGCTGTCGCTCTGCCGCCATATCCGCGAAACCAGCGAGATTCCGGTGATCCTGCTCACGGCGAAATCGGAAGAGACGGACCGCATCGTCGGGCTTGAGATGGGCGCCGACGATTATGTGCTGAAGCCCTTTTCCCCCCGCGAACTGGTCGCCCGCATCAAGGTGATCTTCCGCCGCGTCGCGACCGGCGGCCAGCGCGTCACGGCTCCCGACGGCGCCACCTATGCCTTTGCGGGCTGGCTGCTCAAGACGCAGGAGCGCACGCTGGTCGACGGCGAAGGCGTGGCGCTGCCGCTTTCCACGGCGGAATATAATCTGATGCTGGCCTTCGCCACCCGGCCCAATCAGGTGCTGAGCCGCGACCAGTTGCTGGATATCACCCAGGGGCGGGAGGCCAACGCCTTCGACCGGGCGATCGACAACCAGATCAGCCGCCTGCGCAAGAAGATAGAGCCGGACCCCAAGAACCCGACGCTGATCAAGACGGTCTGGGGCGGCGGCTACACCCTGTCGGCGGACGTGCGCAAGCTGTGAGGCGGCTGCGCCTTTGGCCGCAGGGCGTCGTCGGCCAGATCATCATCCTGGTCGCGCTGGCGCTGTTCGTGGCGCAGGCGATCAATTTCGCCCTGCTGCTGCGCGAGCGGCAACGGATCGAACTGACGGCGCAGACGGCGCCGGGCGTCTACCGCATCGTCGATGCGCTCGACAACCGGCCGGACCGGCGCGGCGGCGATGAGGCGGACCGGCGGGGCCGGGTGCGCTTCCTGGACGCCGCCCCGCCCTTGCTGGGGCAAGCCCGGCCGGATGTCGAGCGCCGCGCCCGGGCGATGTTCGACGATGTCGGCCTTTCGGTCCGCTCCATCCATGCGGTCGAACAGAACCGGCCGCTGCCCATGCGGCGCTGGGACAATTTCCGCCTGCGCGCGGACGTGGACAGGCACGCCCCCATGCGCATGACGCGCCTTGCGATGGCGGTCGAATATCAGCCGGGCAAATGGGCGCTGACGCAGACGCGCATCGGGGGCCGACCGCCGCGCTTCGGCGGCTGGCTGGTGGGGCAGACGCTGATCCTCTACGCCATAGTGCTGCTGCCGCTGCTTTGGGTCGGGCGCAGGCTGGCGCGGCCGTTGAAGCAGTTGACCCGCTCGGCGGAGCAGTTTGCCCGCACCGGATCGGCCGATGCGGTGGAGGAGCGCGGCCCCGGCGACGTGCGGCAGCTCACCATGGCCTTCAACGCGATGCGCAGCCGCATCTTCGCGATGCTGAACGAGAAGGACCGGATGCTGGGCGCCATCGGCCATGATCTGCGCACGCCGCTGGCCTCGCTGCGGGTGCGCGCCGAATCGGTGGAGGACGAGGGCGAGCGCGCCCGCATGTCCGAGACGATCGACGAGATGAACCGGATGCTGGAGGATATTCTCTCGCTGGCCCGCGCAGGGCGCAGCAGCGAAGCCCGGCAGAAGGTCGACCTGTCGGCGCTGGCCGATGCCGCGGTCGAGGATTTTCTGGAACTCGGTTCCCCGGTCGACCTGGCCGACAGCGAGCGCGTGGTGGCCGATGTCCGGCCCCAGCAGATCAGGCGGGCGCTGCGCAACCTGATCGAAAATGCCATCGTCTATGGCGAGCGGGCGCATGTCTCGGTCGAAAGGGCGGACGGCGCCATCCGGCTGATCGTGGCGGATGACGGGCCGGGCATATCCGAGGAGCGGATGGAGGAGATGATGGAGCCCTTCACACGGCTGGAGGGCTCTCGCAATCGGGATACCGGCGGGGCGGGCCTGGGGCTGGCGCTGGTGCGGGCGATCATGATCGAACATGGCGGCGCGCTGAAACTCGCCAATCGGGCGCAGGGCGGGTTGGAGGCGAGCCTGGTCCTGCCCGCCTGAAAACGGCGCTTTTCCGCCGAAGTTCACAGTGTATGCGCGCGCGTGCCTGGGCGCGCGTAGGCGTCGGGCGCAATGTGTCGGACGTTTCAAAGAGGGGTGGGGGATAGGCCGGGCGGCGGGCGGTAGGACAGGCCGGATTGGCTGATGTTGGAAAATAGGACATTTTGTCAGGAGCCTGTTGCCCTTGGGCCACATGGGCTTTTCTGCGGCGGCCTCTGGGCAAGGTCGAGGAGGAGGGGCTGAAATTCGCCAATCCAGATATACCCCTCCCGCAGGCGGGAGGGGCCAGGGGTGGGCGCGAGCGTAGCGAGCTTCTGACTAGGCCGCGTGGACAAATTCGGAATGTCGGGAAATGGCCATGAGCGGACATCATTTACCGTCACCCCGGACTTGATCCGGGGTCCCGCTTTCTTTCTGAGTGCGCGCCCAGCCCAAGGCAGCGGGACCCCGGGTCAAGCCCGGGGTGACGAATAGGGGAAGGTCCGCAATCCACCCAAATCCCTCAGTCAGGCGAGTCTTGAATTTGTCCACGCGGCCTAGGCTCTGTCTGCATTCACCGTATCCATATCATGGCGCATGCGAGATGGACGAAGCCCATGAAGGCAGAGAGGGTTTTCTCGCAGCGCAGGGCGATCCTTCGGAAGCGCTTGAGTTTGTTGAAGAAGCATTCGACCTGATGGCGCTCCTTGTAGAGCCTCCAGTCGATGGCAGGGGCGATAGCGCGGCTGGGATTGGCCTTGATCTGCGCGATTGCGCCAAGGTCATCGGCAATGAAGGCGCGTAGCGGATCGGCATCGTAGGCAGCATCGGCGATGACGTGGCCGACGCCTTCCAGCCCGGACAGAAGCGTCTGGGCCTGCGGGCAATCGCCATATTGCCCTGGTGTCGGACATATCCGAAGCGGCAGACCGATCGCATCGACGGCGGCGTGCAACTTGGTCGTCAGGCCGCCGCGCGAACGACCGATGGCGGCACTTTCAGCCCCCCTTTTGCGCCGCTTGCATCGGCGTGGACCTTCGAGATCGTGCTGTCGATCATCACATATTCGAAGTCCGGCGTGTCGGCCATGGCATGGAAAAGCCCCTCCCATACCCCGTTGCGTGACCACCGGCGGAAGCGCGCATGAACCGCCGTCCATTTGCCGAATATATCCGGTAGATCGCGCCAATGCGCCGCGTTCCCCGCCATCCACAGGATCGCATCGACAAACAGTCGATTATCAACGCCGCTCCGTCCAGGCGTCCCGGCACGACCCGGAAGATACCCCTCGATCCGGTTCCATTGCTCATCCGTCAGCACCCGTCTGCTCAAAGATCGTCTCCTTCAACGACCTTGAATCAGAACTCTCATAAAATGGGAATCCCATGAATGCAGACAGAGCCTAAGGCTCTTGTCCTTTGATGTCGCATTTTCCGAGCCGTTGAGCGTGAACGGTCAACTTGAAATGCTCTGGCCGTTGCAAAGTAACGCGGAGGTCGCGCCAACCCACCCCCTGGCCCCCTCCCGCCTGCGGGAGGGGGGATGACGGGAAGCCACCCATGGCAGCGGTCCGGCTCAGTGCTTGCCGGGCTTGTTCGACGTGCCCGGCGCCGTCGGGTTGATCAACTGCGCGCCTGCGGGGAGGCTGGTGCCGCCCATGTCGAGCTTGCGGGCTTCGGTCCGCGCCATGGTCATCGGATTGTCGCGTTCCCTGATCGCGGCCCTGGTTTCGGCGACGGCTTGTTCGTCCGCATCGCCGCCATTCGCGCCGTGGCTCCACCCCAGGATGATCGACATGCGCCGGTTGCGCGGGTCGTAGACGTCGCCCTTCGCGAAGGGTTCGCGGTCGGCCACGCCCTCGATCCGGGCGAAGCGGTCGTTGCCGATGCCGCTCGCGGCCAGCGCCTTGCGCGTGGCTTCGGCGCGGGCGGAGGAGAGCATCCAGTTGTTCATCGTCTGGCCGGCGCTATAGGGCAGGCCGTCGGTATGACCGCGCACGATCAGCGGATTGGGCATGGTCCGGATCGTTGCCGCGACCTCGTTCACCAGTTCCCGCGCCTGCGGCAGCAGCCGGTCGGTGCCCATGGCGAACATCGCGAAGTCCGCCTCGTCGATCAGGTCGATGCGCAGCCCTTCGTGCGTTTCGGTGAAGCGGATATTCTTCAGCAGCTTGCGGATGCCCTGGCGGCGGGCCATGCGCGCCTCCAGTTCCTTCCTGATCGATTCGAACTTGGCCCGATCGGCGGCCTTGGTGGCCTTGCCGCCCTGGTCCTTCGTGCCCGATGCGTCGCGGGGGATGGTGATGGCGAGATTGCCCTGACCGCCGGTGGTCGGATAATTTTCCTTCGCCGTCATGCTGTCGCCGCCGAACATGCCGTTCGACCCGGCCGAGCCTTCCTTGAGCTGCACCAGCGTCGGCGTGAAATAGTCGGCCAGCCCCTTGCGCTGCTTTTCGGTGGTCGCGCCCAGCAGCCACATCAGCAGGAAGAAGGCCATCATCGCCGTCACGAAGTCGGCATAGGCGACCTTCCATGCGCCGCCATGATGGCCGCCATGACCCTCCACCACGATCTTCTTGACGATGATCGGCCGGGGTTCAGGCTCGTTCGCGCCGCGCTTCTTCTCGGCCATGGCTTATTTGCCCCGCATGCCGTCGAACACTTCGGCAAAGGCCGGCTGGTTCGCATGGGTCAGGCTGGAGCGCGCCGCCTCTATCACCAGCGGCTGCGGATGGCCGTGCAAGGAGGCGACGATGATCTGCTTGACGACATGGTACATCGACCCGTCCGCCTCGATCACCGCGCGGCAGCGATTGGCGAAGGGATTGACCATGCCATAGGCGAGCAGAACGCCCAGGAAGGTGCCGACCAGCGCCGAACCGATCATGCCGCCCAGGATCGCCGGGGGCTGGTCGATGGACCCCATGGTCTTCACCACGCCCAGAACCGCCGCGACGATGCCGAGCGCGGGCAAGGCGTCCGCCAGCCCCTGCAGATTGTCGGCGGGGCGCAGCGCTTCGTGATGATGGGTCTTGAGCGCATTGTCCATCACCTCCTCGACCGCATGCGGGTCGAGCGTGCCGGAGGAGACGACCACCAGCCGCAACGTGTCGCTGATCAGGTGGATCAGCGTCTTGTCGCCCATCAGGCGCGGATATTCGGAGAAGATGGTGGAGCTTGCCGGATCCTCGATATGCGGCTCCAGCGCCACCGGGCCTTCGACGCGCAGCGTCTTCATCAGCTTGGAGACGAGGAAGATGCAGTCGAGGAAATCCTGCTTCTTGTATTTCGGGCCCTTGAACACCTTGCCCAGGCCGCCGCCCAACGCCTTCAGGTCGCTGCCCGAATTGCCGATGATCAGCGCGCCGACGGCCGCGCCGCCGATGATGATCATTTCATGCGGAAGCGCGTGCAGAACCGGACCGATGTCGCCGCCTGTAAAGATGAAGCCGCCGAACACCATGGCGAGCAGCACGACCAGGCCGATGATTGCGAACATGATTATCCCCGAAATTCTGCCCGAAGGCGCCGTCTTGATCGAAGCATCGCATGAGAGACGCTCTCGATTGGTTAATACGGCTTGGCGATGCCGTGATTTAGGGTGCGGGCCGAAAAAAGGGTGGCGATGTTCTCAACGGAAAACGCTTTCCTTCAGCCAGTTCGTCCAAAGTGCAGCCTGTTCCTGCGAAGGCAGGAACCCAGCCCTGCCGTCGGAACTGGGTTCCTGCCTTCGCAGGAACACGGAGCGCTTGGGATTCGCTTATTTGATCAGGTCGAACAGCGTCTGCTGGTTGATCCGGGCGAAGGCGGATTGCGCCGCCTCCAACTGGAGCAGCTTGGCCGAAACCGAGGAGATGACTTCGGTCAGATCGGTCGATTCCAGATCGGCCCGCCGTTCCTTGAGGTCGATGTCGATATCGGTGAGGCGCGTGCCGATCACGTCCAGCCGGTCGCTGCGCACGCCCTGCTTGGTCTGTTCCAGGACGACATGATTCTGCGCCGCCTTGACGGCGTCCAGCGCGGCGACGACGTCCGCGTCCACGCCGCCTTGCAGGGCGGTGATGCTCTGGCCCAATATGGCGTCCAGCGTCATCGGCGTGCCGCCGACGTCGATGCCTTCGGACACTTCCTGCCGGGTGCCGACCACCGCCAGGTTGAGGCCGCGGCTGACCGGAACCAGGACGCTCTGCCCGTCGTCGAAGGTCGGGACGCCGTTATAATCCTTCTGGTTGAGCAGCGCATCGATGGTCGTGCGGATCGTCTTCATTTCCTCGACGATGGCGGTCTTGCTGGCGTCGTTCAGCGCTCCGTTGCGGGCGGCCGTCAGCAATTCCTGCGCGCGGGTCAGCAGCGTGTTCATCTCCTGCAGATTGGCTTCGGCCGTGGCGGCCCGCGCCGTGCCGGTGCTGACGTTGGACTGCCAGGCCGCCTGCTGCGCCTGCGCCCGGCCGATGTCCGACACCTGCACCCAGGCGAGCGCGTTTTCCGACGGCCTGGTCAGCGTCTTGCCGGTCGAAATGGCGGTCTGGCCGTCGACTATGCCCTGGGAAAGCTGCTGCTGACGACGGATTTCCGCCAGAAGGATCTTGTTGGTGATGCCTACCATGGTTCGGTTCCTTGCCTTCAGATGATCTGCAGGATCGCGTCGACGGTTTCCTTCGCGACCTGAAGGATCTTCGCGCAGCCCGAATAGGCCTGCTGGATGCGCAGCAGGTCGGCCGCCTCCATGTCCAGGTCGACGCCGCTCACCGCTTCGCGCGCGGCCACGGCCTGGTCGCTGCGGCTCTGTGCGGTGGTCTGCTCCGCCTTGGTGGAGGAAAGCAGGTTGGCGTGCGTCGCGATCAGCGCGGTCCAGCCCTGTTCGACGCTGCCATTGCCGCGCAGCACCGTGGATACGGTCAGCAGATTGCCGTTCGCCGTGCCGTCGCTCGATTTGACGGCAAGCTGGGCGGGGTCGCTGATCAATGCGGTGACCGTCGCGGCGCTGGCGCCGGACAGCAGCGGCGCGCCCGCAGCGCCGGGGCTGCCGTCGGTCAGGCCCTGCGCATGCCAGGCGTTCATGTTGGCGACGAACTGCTGCGCCAGCGTGTCGAGGCTGGCGCGGCGCTGCGAGACCGTGCCCGCGGCCGAAAACAGCCCGCCCAGCGTGCCGCTGGTCGGCGCGGCGAGGGCGGCGCCCGCGCTCGTCGCCAGGGCCAGCGTGCCGTCGGCGTTGACGGTCAGCGCCAGCGGCGTGGCGGCGTCGCCCTGCACCAGCGTCTGGCCGTTCAGCGTCACCTGCGCCTGGTCATGCGTGCCGAAGCTGACGTCGATATTGAGGTTGGACGACAGCGTGCCAAGCGCCGCGTCCCGGCTGTCGAGCAGTTGCGCATAGGCCGACGTGCCCGGCTGCGCCCGCAACAGGCTGTTGTTGATGTCCGCGAGGGCGGAGAGCGCCTGGTTGATCGTCGTCACCGACGCCTGCGCTTCCGTCGCGATGCCGCTCGACACCTGCACCAGGTCGGCCGCCGTCTGGTTGAAGGCCTGGGCGACGCGGCCGATGCTGTCCAGCGTCGTCACGCGCAGCGATTTGTCGTTGGGGCTGGCGGCCAGCTTGTCCATATTCTGGAACATGCCGGTCATCAGTTGGCCGATGCCGGTTTCCGTGTCGTTGAGCGCGGTTTCCGAATCGGTCAGCCAGCGCATCCGCGCCAACGCGCTGCCAAGCTGGGTGTTGGTGTAGCGCACCGTCGCGTCCAGATAGGGATCGGTGGCACGGTTGACGCTCTTGACGTCGGTGCCGCCGAAATTGGCGCGGGAGATGTAGACGGCCATGGTCGCGGTGGACGAACCGGATTCGACCGTCGTCACCGACCGGCGCGAATAGCCCTCCGTACTGGCGTTGGCGATATTCTCCGACACCGCCGCCATGGCGGTGCGATAGGCCTTCGTGCCTGAGGCGCCGATGATGAAGAGGTCGCTCATTCAGCCTTGTCCGCCGGGCTGGCGGGCGCGGATGCGCCGGGCCTGGTCCCGAACTGGCGCATCAGCATCTCCGCGATGCCCAGCGTGCCGCGGCTGGCCATGCTGTCGGCGGTGCGGGCGTCGGCCATGTCGCGAAACTGGTCGGTGGCGCTGGAATCGCTGATGCCCTCGGCCAGGCTGGCCGAGCGCATCGCGCCCATCATCTGGCGCAGGAAGATCGCCTCGAACTGCTGCGCGGCCTTTTCGAGGCCGGCCCTGTCCTGCGTTCCGCCCGGCTGAGCGGCTGTCCCCGAAGTCGCACCGATCTGCATCACAACACCACCAGTTCAGCCTTGAGCGAACCTGCCTGCTTGAGGGCTTCGAGGATCGCGACCATGTCCGCGGGGGAGGCGCCGATGGCGTTCACCGCCTTGACTATATCGGCCAGGGAGGCGCCGCCTTTAAAATTTATCATCGGCCGCTTTTCCTGATCGATCGAAATCGAGCTGGATTGCTCGACCGCGGTCTGCCCTCGCGAGAAGGGCGCGGGCTGGACGACGCGGGGCGATTCGTTGACGCTGACGGTGATTTTCCCGTGCGCGATGGCGGCGGGGTGGATCTTCACCGCGCCGTTGATGACGACCGTGCCGGTGCGGGCGTTGACGATGACCTTGGCGGGCGCGTCGGCGGGCGCGACCTCGATATTCTCGATCAGGCCCATCATCATGATGCGGTCGGTCGCGCCGGGCGCGGCGTCGATGGAGACGGATACCGCGTCGGTCGCCCTGGCGCGTCGGTCGCCGAAGGTGCGGTTGATGCCGTCCGCCACGCGCAGGGCCGTGGTGAGGTCGGCTTCGGACAGGTTGAAGGTGAGGGTGGGGGCGGTGTCGAAGCCGGTGGCGACGGCGCGCTCCACCGTCGCGCCGCCCGGAATCCGGCCGGCCGAGGGGATGTTGACCGACACCTGGCTGCCGTCCGCGCCGGATACGCCCAGGCCGCCGACGGCGAGGTTGCCCTGCGCCATGCCGTAAATCTCGTTATCCGCGCCGCGCAAGGGGGTCATGATGAGCGTGCCGCCGCGCAGCGACTTGGCCTTGCCGAGGGCGGAGACGGTGACGTCGAGCCGCTGGCCGGGCTTGGCGAAGGCGGGCAGGTCGGCGGTGACCAGCACGGCCGCCGCATTTTTGAGCGCGGGGTTGATGCCCTGCGGCAAGGTGAGGCCGAAGCGCGAGACCACGCCCTTCATGCCCTGCGTCGCATAGTCCAGGCTGTCGTCGCCGGTGCCCGCAAGGCCGACGACGATGCCGTAGCCGGTGAGCTGGTTCGGACGGACGCCCTGGAATGTGCCGAGATCCTTGATCCGCTCGGCATGGGCCGGGGCGGCGAGGAGGGCGAGGGCGGTGAGGATGGCGATTAAGGTGCGGTGGAAGGCTTTGCTCCAAACACTCTCGTCATTCCCGCGAAGGCGGGAATCCATCTCCAGCCGCATCCCCAGGCGCAAAACCGGGAGATGGATTCCCGCCTTCGCGGGAATGACGGAAAGGAAAGGGTGCGAGAAGGAGGCCATGGGACGTTCCATCAGAAGGGGCTGATCATGGAGAAGAAGCGCTGCAGCCAGCCCTGGCGGCTGGCGCGGGCGATTTCCCCCTTGCCGGTGTAGATGATCTTCGCGTCGGCCACGCGGGTCGAGGCGATGCGGTTGTCCGGGCCGATGTCGGCCTGGCGGACGAGGCCGCTGATCTGGATATATTCGTCGCCGCGATTGAGCGTCAGCGCCTTTTCGCCCTTCACCAGCATCGTGCCGTTGGGATAGGTCGCCGCGATGGTCACGGTGATTTCGCCGTTCAGCGCATTGGACTGGGTGGCGGCGCCCTTGCCGGTGAAGGCGTTGCTGCCGCTGGAGCCGATGTCGCTGGCGGAGAAGATCTTGGACAGCGGGCCGGTGCTGGGCGGGGTCAGCGCGATGCTGCCGTCGCGGCTGGTGTCGGCGCTGTTGCTCTTGGTCGCCTGGGTCCGTTCGACCAGGACGATGGTGATGATGTCGCCCACGCTGGTCGCGCGCGCGCCGCTGGTGAGCGGAGTATAGCCCATCGACGCCTGAAAGATCGAGCCGTTCGCCGCCGGGGCGGCAGGAGCGGCAACGACGGTGGGGGCAAAAAATTGCCGCTCGGCATCGCGCTTCTTGCCGGCCATGGCCGGGGAGGTGGCGAGGGCGGCAAGCGCCAGTCCGAATATCATTCGTCCTGAGCGAAGTCGCAGGATGCGTCCAGCCGACGGGGAGGCCACTTCGACAGGCTCAGTGGAGGGCTTCGACAGGCTCAGCCCGAACGGATTATGTGGCGAGAACATGGTTAGGCTCACAACTGCTGGTTGGCATATTGGAGCATTTCGTCGGTCGCCTTGATCATCTTCGAATTGACCTCATAGGCGCGCTGGGTTTCGATCATGTCGACCAGTTCCTCGACCACGTTGACGTTCGAGGTTTCGAGATAGCCCGCGCGCACGACGCCGCGCCCGTCCAGACCCGCGACGCCGACCTGCGGCGTGCCGCTGGCGGCGCTTTCCTTGAGCAGGTTGCCGCCCACCGAGGTGAGCCCGCCCGGATTCATGAAGCTCGCCAGTTCGATCTGGCCGAGCTGGGTCGGTTCGGTCTGGCCCTGGAGCGTCGCGGAGACGGTGCCGTCATTGCCGATGGTGACGCTGGTCGCGCCCTCCGGCACGGTGATCTGCGGGATGAGGGGCAGGCCGTCGCTGGTGACGACGACGCCTTCGGCCGTGGTCGTGAAATTGCCGGCGCGGGTATAGGCGATGGAGCCGTCGGGCTGCTGCACCTGGAAATAGCCGGAGCCCTCGATCGCCATGTCCAGCGTGTTGCCGGTCTGGTTCAGCGTGCCCTGCGCGTTGATCTTGCTGGTGCCCTGCAGGGCGACGCCGGAGCCGAGGTTGAGGCCGGTGGCGAACTTGTTTTCGCTGTCGCTGTTCGCGCCCGCCGCCACGATCTGCTGATAGGCCAGCGTCTCGAAATCGGCGCGGTCGCGCTTGAAGCCGGTGGTGTTGACGTTCGCCAGGTTGTTGGCGATCACGCGCATCTTCGTGTTCTGCGCGTCGAGGCCGGTGCGGGCGACATGAAGGGCGGCGTTGGTCATCGTCTATCTCCGTGAGGCAGGCTCATGCGGGCGTCAAAGCAAGGGTCGTGCCAGATTAACCATTAATCGAGGCGCATCAGCGACGCGCCGCCGTCGTCCAGTTGCTTGGCGGTGTCGATCATCTTGATCTGGGTTTCCCAGGCGCGGCTGGCCTCTATCATCTGGACCAGCGCCGATGTGGCGTTGACGTTCGATCCCTCCAGCGATCCGCCCGTCACGGTGGCGATGGGATCGTCGGGCAGGACGCCGCCATTCGCTTCGCGGAACAGGCCGTCCGTGCCCTTGGCGATGCTGGAGCCGACCGGGTTGACCAGCTTCAGCTTGTCGACCTGCTGCGGGTTGGCGGGATCGCCGCCCTGCGGCACGCCCCAGATGCTGCCGTCCTTGGCGATGGAGACGCTGTCCATCTGCGGCAGGGTGATGGGTCCGCCCTCGCCCAGCACGACCAGGCCGTCGCCGGTGGTGAGCAGGCCGCTGTCGCTGACCTTCAGGTCGCCGCGGCGCGTATAGGCCTCGCCGCCGTCCGGGGCCTGAACGGCGAGCATCGCGTCGCCGTTCATGGCCACGTCCAGCGGATTGCCGGTTTCGGTGACCGCGCCTTGCGCCATGTCGGCGGCGATCACCTGTTCGGATGCCTGCGCCCGCGTGTTGAGGTTGTCGCCCTTGATCCAGCGCGTCTCGGCATTGGCGATCTCGGCGCGAAAGCCGGTGGTGTTGACGTTCGCCAGATTGTTGGAGATCGCCGCCTGCCGCGCCATCGCGCCGCGCATCGCGGTGAGTGCCGTGTTGACGAGCCGGTCCATGGGGGTTCCTTCGCAGGTCTTTTATGCAGTGTGTTCCTGCGTAGGCAGGAACCCAGTTCAGACGGCGGGACTGGGCTCCTGCCTTCGCAGGAGCACGTTACCTACCGAGGCGAACTATTACGTCCGCATGTTGACGATAGTGGTCGACAGCGTGTTCGCCGCCTCGATCGCCTTCGAGTTTGCCTGGAAGTTGCGCTGGGCGGAGATGAGGTTCACCAGTTCTTCCGTGATGTCGACGTTGGAGCGTTCCAGCGCGCCGGAGCGGACCGAGCCGAACAGGCCGCTATTGCCGGTGCCCAGCATCGGCGCGCCGCTGGCGTTGGTGGCGGTCCAGTGGGCGTCGCCGCTCTGGCGCAGCCCTTCCTGGCTGTTGAAGGCGGCGATGGCGGTCGCGCCCAGATAGACGGTGGAACCGTCGGCGTAGACGCCGGTGATCTTGCCTTCTTCCGATACGCCCACGCTGGTGAGCTGGTTGCCGGTGCCGCCGTCGGGCCAGTTGGTCGGAATCTTGAGGTCGGTGAGCGAAGCGGGGGTCAGCGTGCCGGTCACCGTGGGCGCGCCGGTCGTGGGATCGAGCGGAATGACCTGGAGCCGGGCGCCGGTGGTGTCGACGACATAGCGGTCCTCTTCGACCGAGAAGGCGCCGTTGCGGGTATAGCCGATCTGGTCGTCGGCGCTGCGCTTCACCGTGAAGAAGCCTTCGCCGGTGATGGCGAGGTCCAGCGTCTTGTCGGTGGTTTCGATGGTGCCCTGGGTGAATTGCTGGCTGATGCCCTGGGTGCGGACGCCCTGGCCCGCGACCTGCGTGGTGGTCTGCATCGGCGCGGCGGCGAAGATGTCGCCGAACACGGCCTTGCTCTTCTTGAAGGCGGTCGAATTGACGTTGGCGACATTGTTCGCCGTGGTCGACAGGTCGGTCTGGGCGGCCTTGAGGCCCGAAAGCGAGATGTAGAAGGACATGGCGTTGCTCCTTGGGTGAAAGGAAAGGGATTAAGCGAGTGAAATGGCGTCGGTCGGCTTGTAGGTGCCGAGCGGAGTGATGAGTTTCGACGAACTGCCGTCGGCGGGCGATTGCACGGCGGCGATGGTGGCCCAGCTCGCGACGCGGCTGGGGTTGGCGCCGTTGACCTTGATCCGGAGGGCGTCGGTGGCGATGCTGTTGCCCGCCTCGTCCTTGCCGTCCCAGTAGAAATTGACGTCGCCCCTGGGCTGGTCGCCGAGGTCGATGGTCTTGACGACATTGCCGTTGCCGTCGATCAGGTCGACCGAAGCGCCGCTGGTGGCGTCGGCAAAGCTGACCTGGCCCATATATTGGCCGGCGGCGTCGGGGGCGGCGATGTTGCTCTGCACCAGCATCGACTTGCCGATCCAGCTTGCCGCGTCGCCCAGGCGCGATCCGGTCAGTTCCGACGCCAGATTCTTCAGCGTCTGGTTCATTTCGGCGATGCCGCTGCTGTTGGTGATGGTCGCCATCTGCGCGACCATCTGCGCGTTGTCGACGGGTTCGAACGGGTCCTGCGTCTGCATCTGCGCGGTCAGCAGGCGCAGGAAATCCGCCTGGCCCATTTCCGACTTGCCCGTGCCGACCTTGGCATTGGGGTTATAGACGGACAGGCCCGCTTTGTCGGTGGCGGTCGTGGTCGTCATTTGCCGATCCTTATGGTTTCCATCATCAGGGACTTGGCGGTGTTCAGCACCTGCACGTTGTTCTGGTACATGCGGGCGGTCTCGATCATGTCGACCAGTTCCGCGCTGCTATCCACGGCGGCTTCCCAGACATCGCCATTCTTGTCGGCAAGCGGATGGTTGGGATCGTGGCGCTTGGTGGGCTGCGCGTTGGTGGTGACGACATTCTGGACCTTGACGGTCGAGACGCCGGGGCTGTCGGTGACCGACTGGAACACCGGCTTGATCGCGCGATAGGCCTCCGCCGCGCTGCCGGTGACGTTTCCGGCATTGGCCATGTTGGAGGCGGTGGCGTTCAGCCGCACGAGCTGCGCGCTCATGGCGCGGCCGGCGATGTCGAAGACGTTCATGGGGCCATGGCCGCTCATGCTCATTCTCCCTTCAGGGCGCGGGTGATGGTGTTGATGCGGCCCTCCAGGAAGGAGAGGGTCGTGCGATATTTGACGGCGTTTTCCGCGAACAGTGTCTGTTCGGTGCTGAGTTCGACGGTGTTGCCGTCCAGGCTCGACTGAAGCGGCACGCGATAGCCCATGGAATCGTCCACCGCCTGCGACACGTCGGCGGCGGACTTGCCCTGCCGGGTGGTGGCTTCCTTGAGGGCGGACTCGAAATCGATGTCGCGGGCCTTATAGCCGGGCGTGGAGGCGTTCGCGATGTTGGACGCGAGCAGGGACAGGCGCTGCGAGCGAAGCGCCAGCGCCTGTCCATGTATCCCGAACAATCCGTCTTCCAGCGACATTGCACATCTTTCCGTTTTTTCGCCCTGCCGGGCCTAAAACTTCCGGTCGCTCCGCCGTTCTGAGGCCTGATGGCGTGAACCGCGGGTGATCCAGCCCGATATTCGCAAGAGCCGTGCCAATTTGCGTGGGTGACGCACCGGCAGGGCGGAAATGGCGGAAATCCGGGGGATCGCATGAGGATGGCGGCAAGGGCGGCAAAATTTTGCCGGCGGGTGGCAGCGCTTTGCCGCCGGCCGGTCGGGCGTGAGCGGGGACGTGAAGATGATCGGGATCATGGCGCATTTGTTCGACCCGCTGACCCTGCTGGCCATGGTCGCGGGCGTCGGGCTGGTGGCGCTGTTCCAGAATGGAGCGCGCGCGCTGGGGCGGGCCTTTGCCGCCCTTGTCCCCCTGCTGCGCGCCGATCCGACAAAGGACCGGGATGCTGCGCGGGCGGCGATGCTGAAGATCGACCAGGTCGCGCAACTGCGCGGCCTTGCCTGCATCGACCGGGTGAAGACCGCCAACCCCTATCTGACCGAAGCCGCGCGCAAGCTCGCCAATTGCGAGAAGACCGAGCAGTTCGAACTGTGGGCCGTGCAATCGCTGGCCGACCGGGCGCAGCGCCACGGCGCCGCCTGCAAGGCCTGGCTGTCCATCGCCGACGCGGCGCCCGCGCTGGGCATGGCCGGGACGATCATCGGGCTGGTCGGCATGTTCGCCGCGATGGACGATCCGGCGGCGCTGGGGCCTTCCATGGCGCTGGCGCTGCTCACCACCTTCTATGGCGTGGTCATCGCCAATGTCATCGCCGCGCCCGTGGCGACGCGGCTTGCCGACCTGTCGGAGCGGGAACTTGCCTGGCAGAAGGAAGTCACCGACCGCATGGCCGCCATTGCGCGCCGGGAAAATGTGCCGATGCGCCGCGCTTCCATCCGTGAGGTGGCATGAATATTTCCACCCTCGCCAGTGCGCGGCGCGGGCGCTGGGCGCTCAGCTTCGCCGACCTGCTGCTGTTGCTGCTGGGTTTCTTCGTGATGCTTCAGGCCAGCGGCCAGCGGCGCGACGCCGTGCTGGCGCAGGTGCGGCAGCAATTTGGCGGCCATGCCGGCCGGCCCATGGAAATCCGCGCTGCCGAGCTGTTCCTGCCCGGAGAGGCGGTGCTGACCGAGCAGGGCCGGAAGCGGCTGAAGGTCGTGTCGGATCGCTTCGCCCTGGGCCGCGAGCGGCTGGAGGTCAGCAGCCGGGGCACGGACGCCGCGCATCGGCGCTTCGACGGCTGGGATCTGTCGGCGGCGCGTCTGGGCGCGGTGGCGCGGGCGCTGAAGGCCGACGGCATTGGGGGCGACCGGCTGGCGCTGCGCGGACTGGACCAGTTGGATGGCGAGGGCGGCAAGGGGCAGGTGATCCTGATCGCCGCCGGGCGTTAGGCCCGCCCGAAAGTCCGGCGTGACTGCCCTCCACCGGCCCTTGTCCATCACATGGCACGAATATTGCATACTCCATGGTTAATCCTGTCCGCTTTCGGAGAGACGCTGTGAACCATTTGCCCAAGATCCTCCTTCTGGCGCTGTCCGTTTCAGCGTCCGACCCTGCGCTGGCGCAGCAGAAGTTTGAGAATCTGGACCGTATCGACAGCCTGGTCGCGATGACCGTCGGCGCCAATCTGGGCGAGCCGGGCGGCCCCGTCGCGCCGGTGGACCGGCGGTTGCGGCTGGCCGCCTGCCCCACGACGCCCAGCGTCGACGGGCCGGTCTTCGGCGCGGCCATCGTCAAATGCGACGCCCTGGGCTGGCGCATCCGCGTGCCTCTGGGCGCGGGGGGCGCGGCGGCGGCTTCCGGGCCGGTCGCCCGCTATGCGCCCGCCGCGCGTCCCGTCGCCAGGGAAGCCGTGGTGAAGAAGGGCGATCCGGTCCAACTGATGGCGGGCAATGAGAATTTCAGCGTTTCGCGCATGATGGTCGCGGACGAAGACGGCGCCGTGGGCCAGACGATCCGCGTGCGCGAAGACAGGAAAGGCGCGCCGATATTGGCGCAGGTCGTGGAAATGGGAATTGTTCGCGTTCCGGGATTTAATAATTTTTGAACCCGTCCGTATATAGGCTGTGCGGGACGAGTGAAGGAATGGAATCATGATTAAGTCTGTCGGCCAGAATATCAGCGCCGCCATAGAGGCGAGCCGCCTGAAGGAAGGCGGCAAGACCGTGCGCGCTTCGTCGGCCGGTTCGGTCGGCGGCACGTCTTCCTCGCCTCGTTCGGCCAGCCCCGCTGCCCGCATGGCGGCGGAAGGCGCGCCGGTCGACATGGATCGCGTCGCCGCGATCAAGGCCGCCATCGCGTCGGGCAATTATCCGGTCGATCCGGCGGCCATCGCCGACCGCATGATCGCGCTCGACCTGCCGGCGGCTGACTGACGCCATGCCGCTTGGCCTTGCAGCGCTGGATGAATTGAGCGCGGCTTTCGAGGAGCTGCGCGGGGCGCTGGATGGCGTGGACGCGGCGGAGATCGAAGCGGCGACGCAGCGGATCGCCAAAGCCGCCTCCGCCGTGCGCGCCATTGGCGTGTGGCGATCCGACGAAGCGGTGAAGGACCGGCTGAAGGCGCTCCAGCCGCTGATGGAATCGGCGCGAATCCGCACCAACCTGCTGGCGGACCATGCGAATCAGCGGCTTGCGATACTCGCGGTCCAGGGGGCGGAAACGGCGCCGCTGGTTTACGGGCGCTGAAATATTCCATTTCCGGCATATGCGAAGGCGCCCAGGAGGCGCCTTTTTTCACATCAACTTCTTACGTTCCTTCTGGACGCCCGGTGCTCCTGCCTTCGCAGGAGCACGGGTTCGCAGGCACGGGGGCGCGCCTTGATTTGACCGGAGCAGGCTCCATCCCCAAAAATCAAATTATGAGCGCGCGTTAACCAAATCTTGGCACGTCACTTGCTCTAATGACCCCCGGTACCAACGGGGATTGATCGAACCAGTGTCGGCTTTCGCAGACATCGCAGCAACAGGCGCTTCGACGGGCAACCGCGTGACCAACGCGATCGCCATGGCCAGCCGCAGGACGGGCGTGGACTTCGCCTATCTGCTGGGGCAGGCCAAGATCGAGAGCAGCCTCAATCCCACGGCCCGCGCCACCACCTCCTCCGCGACCGGACTGTACCAGTTCGTCGACCAAAGCTGGCTGGCGGTCATCGACCAGCATGGCAGCGAATATGGGCTGGGCTGGGCCGCCGACGCGATCAGCAGGGGCAGCAACGGCCGCTATCATGTGGCTGACCCCGCCCTGCGCCAGCAGATACTGGACCTGCGCAAGCATCCCGAAACCGCATCCGTCATGGCCGCCCAACATGCCGCCGACAACAAGGTCGCGCTGGAACAGCGGCTGGGCCGGGAGGCGGAGCCGGTCGACCTCTACATGGCCCATTTCCTGGGCGTCGGCGGGGCCGGCAGGTTCCTGTCGATGAACGACCGCGCGCCCAATGCCGCCGCGGCCGGCATGTTCCCGGCGGCCGCGCGCGCCAACCGCTCCATCTTCTACGACCGGCAGGGCAATGCCCGCAGCTTCGCGGAAATCCGCGACCGTTTCGCCGCCAAGCTCCAAAGGGGGTTCGATTCGGTCGGCGGCGCCATCCAATATGCCGAAGCCTCGCTGCCTGCGGGCGCGAAGGCCGTGCAGCCCGCCGACTATGTGCGGATCGAAACCGAGCGCCTTGCGAGCGCGGCCGATGTGACAAGCATCCGCCCGCAGCCGCAGACGGCGCGCCTCGCCTATCTCATGCTCGCCACCCTCGGAAGGTAACGGCCCGATATGACTCCCGCCCAAGTCAAAGCGAAGATCTGGATGAGTGCCGCCAAGGGAGCGGTGCTGCCCATCGCGACGCTGATGGTCGTGCTGTTCATGATGGTGCCGGTCCCGGCGGTCATGCTGGATGTCGGCTTCATCACCAACATCATGATCTCGCTGGCCGTGCTGATGGTGGCGCTGAACGCCGCCAAGCCGCTCGATTTCTCCAGCTTTCCCACGGTGCTTCTGTTCGCGACCCTGCTGCGGCTGGCGCTGAACGTCGCGTCGACCCGCGTGGTGCTGGTGAACGGGCATGAGGGCACCGATTCGGCGGGCCATGTCATCGAGGCCTTCGGTCATTTCCTGATCGGCGGCGACTATGTCGTCGGCATCTTCGTCTTCGCGATCCTGATGATCATCAACCTGGTCGTCATCACCAAGGGCGCGGGCCGCGTGTCGGAAGTGTCGGCGCGCTTCACCCTGGACGCCCTGCCCGGCAAGCAGATGGCGATCGATGCCGACCTGAACGCCGGCCTGCTGACCCCCGAAGAAGCCAAGGTCCGTCGCCGCGAAGTCGCGACCGAAGCCGACTTTTACGGCTCCATGGACGGCGCGTCGAAATTCGTGAAGGGCGATGCGGTCGCGGGAATCCTGATCCTGGCGATCAACATCGTCGGCGGCATCATATTGGGCGTGGTCAGCCACAAGCTGAGCATCGGCGAGGCCGCGCAGACCTATATCATCCTGGCCATCGGCGACGCGCTGGTGGCGCAGATTCCCGCGCTTTTGCTCTCCATCGCGGCGGCGGCCATCGTCACCCGCGTCGGCAGCGAGGACGATCTGTCGAACCAGATCACCAGCCAGTTCGGATCGGGCAAGGCATGGATGCCGGTCGCGGCGATCCTGACTTTCCTGGGCATTTTGCCCGGCATGCCGCACATGATCATCCTGCCCGCCGCTGCGGTCGCTGGCGGCATCGCCTGGCACCTGCGCAAGTCGAGCCAGCGCAAGGCGGCCGAGCCTGAACCCGCCGCCCCGCCGCCCAACCCGGCGCTGATCGAATGGAACGACGTGTCGGACGGCGCGGTGCTGGGTCTGGAGATCGGCTATGGCCTGATCGGGCTGGTGGACGAGCGCAAGGGCGCGCCCCTGATGGCCCGCATCACCGGCATCCGTCGTCAGTTGTCCAAGGAACTGGGCTTCGTCGTGCCGATGGTCCGGGTGAAGGACAATCTGGCGCTGGAGCCGAACCAATATCGCATCACCATCGCGGGCGTGGTCGTGGGCGAGGACGAAATCTTCCCCGACGACCTGCTGGCGCTGGACAGCGGCGCCCTGGAGGGCACGGTGTCCGGCCGCGAGGCGAAAGACCCGACCTTCGGCCTGGACGCCGTGTGGATTTCGCCCGCCAAGCGCAGCGAAGCGGTGGTCGCGGGCTATACGGTGGTCGATCCCCCGACGGTGGTGGCGACCCATCTCAACCAGTTGATCGCGATGAACGCCAGCGAGATGTTCGGCCTGGACGAGGCGCGCAAGCTGCTCGACAATTTGAAGGACGCCGCGCCGCAACTGGTCGACGGGCTGACGCCCGGCCTGCTGAACCTGACGCAGATTTCGGCGCTGTGCCGCGCCCTGCTGGCGGAGGGGATTCCGCTCAAGGATTTCCGCCGCATCTGCGAGGCGATGGTCGACGCGGCGCGGCCCGACATGACGCTGGACCAACTGGTCGAGGCGGTGCGCCAGCGGATCGGTTCGCTGATCATCCAGGGGCTGGTGCCGGTCAAGATGCCGCTGCCGGTGATCACGCTGGACGGCGATCTGGAAGCCTTGCTGGCGCAGGCGATGCGGGTCGCGGGCGATGCCCGGCACCCGATCGAACCCGCCCTTGCCAACCGCATTATCGAGGCGGTTATCACGGCGGCCCGCCCGTTGCTGGGGCAGGCGCGCAATTTCGCCATCGTCACGTCGCCGGTGGCGCGGCGCGCCATGGCCCGCCTGTTCAAGCCGCATCTGCCGGAGACGCCTGTGCTGTCCTTCCTGGAAATTCCCGACGGCAAGGGCGTGGAGGTCGTCGCCGTGGTCGGCGGCGAGCAGCGGCCCGCGCCGCGCCACGATCCGCTGCCTGCGCGCGAACGGGTTGCTTGAGGAGCCTGACCGATGTTCATGAATAGGGTCGTCGCCGGTTCCGATGCCAACACCTATGGCCGGTCCGCCCATGCCAGTTCGCCCGAACGGCTGGCGCGCCAATATATGCCGCTGGTGCGCAAGATCGCCTGGCACGTCCATGGCCGGGTATCGAGCGCCATCGAGATAGAGGATCTGCTCCAGATCGGCATGGTCGCGCTGGTCGAGGCCGCCAACGGGTTCGAGGATCGGGGGCTGGGCTTTGCCTCCTATGCGCAGATGCGCGTGCGGGGGGCGATGATCGACCATCTGCGCCGCCATGCGACGATGACCCGCTCCGCCATGTCGCAGCGCAAGCAGTTGGCGGCCATCCGCAACCGGCTGGAACAGAGACTGGGCCGGGCGCCGCTGGAGGCGGAGATGTCCGCGGAGATGGGGCTGGACGCCGCCGCCTATCGCGAAGTGGCCGACGGTTGCGAGATGGTGCAGCACACCAGCATGGACGAGGTCTATTCAGACCAGTCCATGTGGTTCGCCGATGTCGAGGACCGGGCCGACGACATCATGGAGCGGGAGTCGCTCAAGGGCGCGCTTGCCCAATATATCGGGGAATTGCCACAGCGCGAGGCGTTGGTGCTTCAGCTTTATTTCGTCGAGGAACTCAATCTGGAGGAAATCGGCGCGACGCTGGACATCGGCGCGGCGCGGGTCTGCCAGATCAAGAAAGCGGCGCTCGACAAGCTGCGCGAGAAATTGCGGGATTGGGATTGAATTCATCTAGCGCGACGTGCTCCTGCGAAGGCAGGAGCCCAGTCCGAACGGCGGCGTAATGAACTGGAGGCGGAACTGGGTTCCTGCCTTCGCAGGAACACGGAGCGATATACTAACTATCGTTCGCGGCGTTGGAAAAGTCCCTGATGGGCGCATTGTCCAACTGCAACTGCCGATAGCGGGTCTTCTGGTAATTCTGCGTCCGCCACCATGGTTCCGCCACCTGGAACAGGCCGCTTTTCGCGACATGGCTTCCCAGATCCTTGCGCGCCGTAAAGGCCGCGAAGAAGGGCGCCAGCACCAGCCCCGCCGCCACCGGCGCGATCCAGCCGAGCGAGGTGCCGGACCTGATCGCGAGCAGGGTCAGCCCCGCGCCGAGCAATATATGCCATTTGAACAGCCAGATCGCGGGCAGTATCGCCATGCCGTCGCGGTCGCGGGTCTGGCCGTTCCAACTGCTCTTGCGGCCCATCAATATGCCGAACAGGTTGATGGTCTGGGTCAGCATGCTGATCGGCGCCATCAGGATCGACAGCGCGATGTCGGCGATCACGCCGCGCACCATCCGGACGCCGCCGCCGAAACCGATGCGCCGCGCCGGATCGGCCAGCGCCCAGAGCAGCGCCAGCAGCTTCGGCCCGAACAGCAGCACCGCCGTCAGCGCCAGCAATCCGCCCGCGGGCAGGATCGCGCTGGGCGGCCAGACGCCCGCCGCCGCGCCCCCCAGCACCACCAGCATCAGCGCCAGCCACAGCGGCGAGGTGCAATAGGCGGACGCTCCGACGAAGAGCTGGAACTTGCTGACCGGGTGCATGCCCCTGATCTTCGAGAGAAGGGGCACATGCTGGATATTGCCCTGGCACCAGCGCCGGTCGCGGGTGGCGAGATCGGGCAGGGAAGGGGGGAATTCCTCGAAACTGTCGTCGGCCATGACGATATGCACGTCCCAGCCGCGACGGCGCAGCAGCGCGGCCTCGACCATGTCGTGGCTCATGATATGGCCGCCGAAGGGCGCGCGACCGGGCAGTTCGGGCAGGCCGCAGCTTTGCGCGAAGGCGCGGGTGCGCAGGATGGCGTTATGGCCCCAGAACATGCCCTCCGACCCCGACCACCAGATCATCCCGGCGGCGGAGATCGGCCCGAAGAGGCGGCTGGCGAATTGCTGCCAGCGGGCGAAGAAGGTGGAGGCGCCGACAATGGACGGCACCGTCTGGATCAGGCCGACATGGGGGTGCCGCTCCATATCCGATGCCAGGCGGGCCATGGTCTGGCCGCTCATGACGCTGTCGGCGTCCAGCACGATCATATAGTCGTAGGCGCCGCCGAAGCGTTCGACCCATTCGGCGATATTGCCGGGCTTGCGGCCGACATTCAGGGCGCGGCGGCGATAATGGACGGGGCGGGAAAAGCCCCGGCGCATCTTCAGATAGGCGGTGCGTTCGATCTCGCCATTTTCGGCGTTCGAGTCGCTCAGGATGAAGAATTCGAACCGCTCGCCGCCCATCACCTGCGCCAGCGAGCGCTCCATGATCGACAGGCGGCCCAGCACGCCCCGGAAATCCTCGTTGCAGACGGGCAGCAGCACGGCGGTGCGCCCGCGCAAGGGGGGCGTGGAGCGGGCGCGATAGGGGCGCACGCTTTGCCCCCTGCCCATGGTCAGCAGCAGGAAGCCGATCAGGCTGGTCGCGAAGCCGAAGGCGATCCAGGCGAAGAGCGGGATGAAGAGGGCCAGATAAACCCCTTCCCAAGCCGAAATGCCGTCCAGGCCGATGGAGCGCCGCATCTCATGCGCCGCCATGGACGCGGGCAGCAGGGCCAGCAGCACGACCAGCGTGCGCCGCGCCCAAAGGTCGATGTTGAAGGGGCGATGGGGCAGGTCGCGGGGCGTCGCGGCGAAATCCTGCGCGGGCATGGCCAGCGGCCTTTCCGGCGGCAGATGCTCGAACGCCCGGCCTGGGGTCGACCCGTTCGCCTTGTCGCTATGCACGCCGCCCGTCGCTTTCATGCCTGACCCGCTTTTGGTTTCGTTACCAGAACCGACCTGTAACCGGCTGGTTCCCTTTGCCCGACCTCAGGCGCCCAGCGGGTAATGCACATATTCGCTGAACGGGCGATTGCCAGCGCGAAGTTGGGCGCGGATATCGGTCGGCCTGCCCGGCTCACGACGGATATCCAGGACCATCCGGAACATGTCCTTCTGGTGCAGCACCGGATAGCCCGCCTTCTTGACCAGCGTTCCGCCCGCCAGATCGACCCATATGTCGGGATTCGCGCCCGCCGGAACCCCGGCGAAGTCGGCCAGGAACCGTTCCACCCCGGCCTCGCCCGATTGCCCGGTCCAGATATTCTCGACCGTGGCGAGGCCGGTGGAGGCGGGCGTCCGCGCCGCCGACCAGTCGAGCCGGTAGCTCGCCTCGATCCGGCTGCCTGCGCGGACGGGCGCGGCGGGCGTCCAGTAGGCCGCGACATTGTCGGTATATTCGCTGTCGGTCGGGAAGGCATAGAGCCGCACCTGCCCCGCGCCCATCGGCTTGCGGCTGGTGGCCCAGAGCGAGGGCCGCCGTTCGTAGAAGACGCCGTCATCCTGATAATGGTCGAAATTCCGGTCGCGCTGGAGCAGGCCGAAGCCCCTGGGGTTGCGCTCGGCAAAGACGTCCACGCGGGGGGCGGAGGGGTTCACCAGCGGGCGGCAATGGGCGGTGCCGTCGGCGCTGGCGATGGAGAGCATGTCGGAATCGTGGATTTCCGGCCGCCAGTCGGTGCGCTTGGCGCGGTCGGCCTGATCGTACCAGAACATGCTGGTCATCGGCATCAGCCCCAGTTCGGCAATCCCCTTGCGGGCGAACAGCACGGCGTCGACATCCTGCCGCACCCCTTGCGGCGTCAGGCTGTTGACGAAGCGGAAGGCGCCGGTCAGCGACGCGCTGTCCATCAGCGCATAGACGGTGACGCTGCTGCGCCCGGTGCGCTCCAGCCAGAAATGGGTGAAGCGGGGAAATTCCTCCTTGCCCGCGATGCTGGTGTTGATGGCGACGGCGCGGGCCGACAGGCCGAACTGCCTTTCGGCGGGGGCGCGGAAATAGGTCGCGCCCAGGAAGGACAGCCAGTCGCCGTCCCGCGCCTGATTCATGATGCGGAACCCGGAAAAGCCCGCGCCGGGGCCAAGGTTGCGCACGGCATTGCCCAGCGGGGCGTCGAACATGGCGGGATCGTAGCGCAGCGGCGTCGCCCGGCCCCCTTCCACCAGCGCGATCTCGACCGGCTGCTGCACCGTGCTGCTCAGCGGGAACAGGCGGATGCCGGTGTCGTCGCCCTTGTCGTTCCAGATGGTGCGCTCGTCACGGAAGCGCGCCTGGTTGAAGGCGTCATAGCCGATCTTGTCCGCGCCGGGGAAAAAGGGCGTCACGGCAAAGGGCGCGCGGGTCAGCCGCTGCGCCCGGCCAATCACCATGTTCCAGGAGAAAGTCTCGCCCCTTGCCTGCGCCAGGGCCGAACGGGGAAGCAGCAGGGCTGCGCCGGAGGCGGCGATCATGGCGCGGCGATCTATCTTGGTCATGGCGCTTATCATGGGTGCGACAACCGCCGATGCAAGTGTTTCGATCCCGCACTAGGCTGTATCGGCATTCAGCGCTGACGGCCTGCAAATGGCGATTTCCCGCGCTTCCGGTGCTCACGTACTTTAGTACGCTGCGCGCCGGGTCACGAAAAATCACCATTTTCGGCTCGCCATCATCTGAATGTCGATACAGCCTAACGGGAAACTGGCCGATCGGCAAATGCGATGAAGCCTCCGTCCGGGGGGACGGAGGCTTCGCTATGCTGGTCGTTTCATCGAAGTTTCTGCCCCCGGCGCGGTGGGGACTGTAAATGCGCCGGGGGCGACATGACCGGCCGGGGTGACCAAGACCCCAGCCGGTCAATCCGGTGTCAGCCTTAGCTGATCAGCTTCAGCACGCCCTGCTGGCTCTGGTTGGCCTGCGCCAGCATCGCGGTCGAGGCCTGGCTCAGGATCTGCTGCTTGGCGAGCGCGGTCGTTTCGGCCGAGAAGTCGGCGTCCTCGATGCGGCTGCGGGCGTCGGTCAGGTTGGTGACGTTGGCCGTCAGGTTGTTGACCGTCGATTCGAGGCGGTTCTGCGCGGCGCCCAGGTCTGCGCGCTTCGTCGCAACCGTTTCCAGCGCCGTGTCATAGACGGCGAGGTCGGCAGCCACGAAAGCAGGGGCGGCCACGGTGCCGCTCAGCGCGCCGCCGGTGGCGGTGGCGACAGCGGACAGGTCGAGCTGACCCAGGTTGATGGCGACGGTATCGGTGCCGCCGGCGCCCGCCTGGACGCTGATGGTTGCCGGAGCGGTCGCGGAGAAGAGGCTCTTGCCGTTGAACTGGGTCTTGCTCAGGACCGAGTCGATCTGCTTGGCGAGCTGGTCGATTTCATTCTTGATGTTGCCCTGCGACTTCGCGTCGTTGGTGCCGTTCAGGCCCTGGACCGTCAGTTCACGCATGCGCTGCAGCATGTTGCCGACTTCGCCCAGCGCGCCTTCCGCCGTCTGGGCGAGCGAGATGCCGTCATTGGCGTTGCGGATGCCCTGGGTCATGCCGCGAATCTGCGAGGTCATGGTCGACGCGATGGCGAGGCCGGCGGCGTCGTCCTTCGCGCTGTTGATGCGCTTGCCGGTCGACAGGCGTTCCATCGCGGTGCCCAGGGCCTTGTTGGCCATGGCCGAAGCGTTCTGAGCGCGCAGCGCCGAAGAGTTGGTTCCGATAACAGTCATGATAATCCCTTTCCGTTCACTATCAGGTCGCTGCCATCAGGCTGCTTGCGGCCTCGAAAGGGGATAACGGCGCCGGGGAAAAAGCTTTTAGGGCCATTGCGATTTTTTCTGCTATTTTATTGAAAAGGCCCGGAAACCGGGCGTTCGCGGCCTTTGGCGGCCACCGCCGCATATATATGCCGGCGAAAAGTTCCGGCCGTCCGGAAAAAAATTGCCGTTATGCGGCAAGGACTTTGCCGCATTAACCATATGATAACCACATTGGGGCAGTCCTGAACCATCGAAGGGGTCAGGGGCGTGCGGGGGCACAAGCCGGCCAAAACATGGGGACAAGTTCATGTCATCTCTGGACGTGAGCCAAGGAGTCTGCGCGCTCGTTCCGGGCCTGCGGCACTGGCTGGAAAATGCGTTCTTTACCGTCCGGATCGTGGACGCCCAGAGCCCGCGCGAGCGGGATGATCGGCGCGTGCTACTGGCCACCGAAATCGGTCACGCGACCCATCGCGACATATTGATCAACCTGGTCGACGGGGCGCCTTCGCTGGTGCCCGCCGCAAACGGCCTGCCCGCCCGCGTGGCGTTCGGCCTGGAGGATATGGGCTTCGCCTTCGCGCTGATAGCGGAACTGGCCCGCCCGGCGGCGATCCCGGCGGTGGGCGACAATGCCAGCACCCGCCTGATGACGCTGGCCGGGCGCGTCGCCCGCAGCGACGCCACCGTGCTGATCCAGGGCGACACCGGCACCGGCAAGGAAGGCATGGCGCGCTTCCTCCACGCCCAGTCGGGCCGCGTGACCCGCGACTTCATCGCCGTCAACTGCGCCGCCCTGCCCGAAACCATGATGGAAGCCATGCTCTTCGGTCACAAGAAGGGCAGCTTCACCGGCGCGGCGCAGGCGTCGGAAGGGCTGTTCCTGGCGGCGGACGGCGGCACCCTGTTCCTGGACGAAATCGCGGAACTGCCGCTGGCGCTCCAGGCGAAGCTGCTGCGCGCCCTGCAGGAAGGCGAAGTGCTGCCGGTGGGGGCGACTCACCCCGTTCCCGTAAATGTCCGCATCATCGCCGCCTGCAACCGCAACCTTGCCGCCGAAGTCGCCGCCGGGCGCTTTCGCGAGGATCTCTACTGGCGGCTCAACGTCATGCCGCTGGAACTGCGCCCGCTGGCCGAGCGTCCGGGCGACGTGACCGCCATCGCCGCCGCCATGCTGCTGCGCTCGTCGGATGCGGCGAAGGACGCCTTCGTCTGGCCGACCGCCGCGGCGCTGGAAAAGCTGACCGCCCATGTCTGGCCCGGCAATGCCCGCGAACTGGGCAATGTGCTGCAGCGCGCCGTGGTCCTGCGCGACGGCGACCGGATCGAGCCTGCCGACCTGCACATCACCGGCGCGCCGCAGCTTCGCATCGTGGAGCAGGTGCTGGCGCCCGCCGATCCGATCCGCCTGCGCGACGTGGCGCATAACAGCAAGCTGGAGGCTGTCCGCGCCGCGCTGCGCGAGACGGACGGCCACCGCGCCGCCGCCGCCCGCAAGCTGGGCATTTCCGAACGCACGTTGCGCTATCGGCTCGCCGAAATGCGCGAAATCGCGGCTTAAAAGGGGGTAGGGCGCAATGACCGGAATTTCTCCGACCGACAGCGTGATGGCGATCCGCAACGCCATCCTCCAGAAGAACGCCGCGCTGCGCGATGTCGCCCAGACCGGCAATGTCGGCGCGGGTTCCGCCGTCGGCACCAACGGCGCGACCGCGCCGGGCGGGTTCACCGACGCGCTGAAATCGGCGCTGGAGCAGGTGAACGGCCTGCAAAATCAGGCGGGCGAAGCGGCCGCCTCGTTCGAACGGGGGGAAACGACGGATATCGCCGGGGTCATGCTGGCCAAGCAGCAGGCGTCGGTCAGCTTCGAAGCCACCCTTCAGGTCCGCAACAAATTGCTGTCCGCCTACAAGGACATCATGAGCATGCCGGTGTAATATGAGCGAGAACGCACTCACCCCCTCCGCCGGCGCCGCCGCCGCTCTCCCCGCCACCAGCCCCGCCTCTTTCGGAGGCGCGAAGGGCGTCGACGCGCTGAAGGCGCGCTTCACCGGCTTCATGAAGCAGCCTGCGGTTGCCAAGAGCCTGCCGCTGCTGGGCCTGCTGGGCGTCGTCGCCACGGCGGGCGCGGCCTGGCTGGCGCTGCGCGAACCGCCGCAGCGCGACCTGTTCCGCGCCCTGCCCGATGCCGACAAGTCGGCCGTGGCGCAGGTGCTGGACCAGAATGGCATCCGCTACGATTTCGACAATAGCGGCGGCATGACCGTCGGCGAGGACGATTATTTCAAGGCGAAGATGATGCTCGCCGCCCAGGGCCTGCCCAAGAGCGCGCCCGACGGCAACAGCATGATCGACAGCCTGCCCATGGGCGCCAGCCGCGCCGTGGAGGGCGAAAAGCTGCGCTCCGCCCGCGAAATGGACCTGGCCCGCACCATCGAGGCCATCGACAGCGTGGAAAGCGCCAAGGTGCACCTCGCCGTCGAGCCGCCCAGCGTCTTCCTGCGCGAGCGGTCGAAGCCCTCCGCATCGGTGATGCTGCGCCTCGCCTCCGGCCGGTCGCTGACCGACCAGCAGGTCAGCGCCGTCGTGCATCTGGTCGCTTCCTCCATCCCGGAACTCAATCCGGAGGATATTTCGCTGGTCGACCAGAATGGCCGCCTGCTCAGCAATAATGACGGCAATGCCGCCGATGACCGTCAATTGGCCGTGCAGACCCGGATGGAGGACCGCTATCGCCAGTCGGTGATCGCGCTGCTGACGCCGATTTTGGGCGCGGGCAAATTTTCGACCGAGGTGCATGCCGAACTGAACTTTGCCGAGCGCCAGGCGACCCGCGAAACCTATCCGCAGGATGAAGCCCGTCTTCGCAGCGAGCAGGGTACATGGGCATCCGACCCGCGTGGGCAAGGCGCCGGTGGCGAGGCAAGCGGCATTCCGGGCGCGCTCAGCAACCAGGCGCCGGTCAACCCGACCGTCACCCAGACCAATCCCAACGGACAGGCCGTTGCCCAGGGCACGGAAAGCGCGCAGACCGCCGCCCAGCCCGGCACGCCGGGCAATCCGCTCATGAAGACCGAGGAGACGTTCAACCGCAGCTTCGAACTGGGCCGCGAGGTTTCCGTGACCAAGGACGCCGTCGGCACGGTGAAGCGCCTGTCGGTTGCCGTAGCGCTGGACAACGGGCCTGACGGCAAGCCGCGTTCGGCGCAGGAAATCGCCGCCCTGGAGGCTCTGGTGAAGGGCGCGGTCGGTTTCGACCAGGCGCGGGGCGACGTGGTGGCCCTGTCATCGCGCAGCTTCGCCAAGGAGGAAGTGGTCGAGGCCCCCTGGTATGAGGCCCAATGGGTGTCGCCGCTGGTGCGCAACGTTTCCGCCTTGCTGGTCGCGCTGCTGCTGATCTTCGGCATCGGCCGCCCGCTGCTGAAGCGCCGCGCCGCCGCCCAGGCCGCCGCCGCCGAACAGATCGCCGTCCAGGGCCAGAAGATCGGCCGGGAAATCTCCACCGAGATCGGCCGTCAGGCGACGGCGAACCCCGACGGGTCGACGCCGATCACGCTCGACATGATCTCCTCCACTTATGATTACGCCCAGCGCGCCGACCTGATCCGCAATTTCGTGAAGCAGGATCCCGACCGCGCCGCCCTGGTCGTCCGCGACCTTCTGAAGGAAGGGAAGAAGGAAAATGCCTGACGCCGCCACCGCCCCGGCGCTGAAGGGCAGCGCCGCCGCCGCCGTCCTGCTGATGCTGTTCGACGAGGACGAGGCCGCGCAGATCCTGTCCCGCCTGGAGCCTGACGAGGTCCGCCAGCTTGGCTATGCCATGTATGACGTGGCCGACGTGCAGGTCGAGGAAGTCAACGAGGCGCTGGACCATTTCGTCACCAAGGCGAAGAAGCGCACCACCATCGGTTACGGCGCGACCCGCCATATTCGCGGCGCGATGACCAAGGCGCTGGGCGAGGAGCGGGCGGAGAACATGCTCGCCCGCATCACCCCGCCGACCCGTTCGACCCAGCTTGAGATGCTGAAATGGATGGACGCCAAGGAGATCGCCTCCCTGATCGAGGCGGAGCATCCGCAGATCATGGCCATCGTGCTCGCCCATCTGGAGGCGCCGATCGCCGCCGACGTGCTGCAATTGCTGCCGACCGAATATCAGGAGGAGATCGTCTATCGCATCGCCACGCTCGGCCCCGTGTCGAACGAGGCGCTGGACGATCTGGAGCAGCTCCTGCTGCGCGGCAACATGGCCAAGAAACAGGGCGGCGCATCCCAGCGCGGCGGCACGGTCGAGGCGGCGGCGATCATGAACAATGTCCGCAAGGACAATGAGCAGCGCATCATCAAGGCGCTGGCCAAGCGGGACAAGATGGTCGCGCAGACCATCGAGGAGGAGATGTTCGTCTTCGACAATCTGATCGACATGGACGACAAGAATCTGGGCACGCTGATGCGCACCGTCGACAGTTCGATCCTGGTGGTCGCGCTGAAGGGGGCGAACGACATGCTGAAGGCCAAGATATTCGGTTCCATGTCGGCGCGCGCCGCCCAGGCCATCGCCGACGAGATCGAGGAACGCGGGCCGATCCGCCTGGCCGAGGTCATCGACGCGCAGAAGCTGATCATCGCCACCGCCCGCCGCATGGCGGATGCGGGCACCATCATGCTGGGCGGCAAGGGGAATGATTTTGTCTAAGCTCTGGACCAATGCCGACGTTGCCAGCGTGCCCCTGGGCGGCATGGGTCAGGTGACGAGCGGGGGCTTCCGCAGCCGGTTCACGCCGATGCATGCCCCGTCCGGACAGGCGATGCACGACAGCGTGCCGGAAACCGAGGAAGACCTGCTGGAACAGGCCCGCATGGAGGCCTTCGCCATGGGTTTCGATGAAGGCAGCCGCGTGACGGCGGAGGCCAATGCGACCGACGCCGAAGCGCGCCGCCGCCTGGCCGAAGCGCTGGAACTGCTGGCGCCCGCGCCCAGCGGCATGCTCTCCACCATGCTCTCCGCCACGGTGGTGCGGCTGGTCGAGCAGATCGTGGGCGAGGTGGAGATCGACATCGAACGGCTGCTCCAGCGGTGCGACAGCGTGGCCGCCTTCATCGAGGAAAATGACGAGAAGGGCGCGCTGCACCTGCATCCCGACGACATCGAACTGCTGGAGGGCGAAAGCATCGGCGTGAAGCTGGTGCCCGACGGGGCGATGCAGCGCGGTTGCGTGCGCCTGGAAACGGCGGACGGCTGGGTCGAGGATGGGCCGGATGTGCGCCTGTCCCGCCTGCGCGCCCTGCTGGACGATATGGAGGGCAAGGCCTGATGATCCGCGCCGCGCTGGCCCAGGCGGAAACGCTGTTCGACCATATGCAGGTGCAGAACCGCGCGCCCCGCCATGTCGGCCGTCTGGTCAGCCATGATGCGGGGATGCTGGAAGTCACCGGCTTCCGCCGCCCCATCGGCGCGGGAGCGCGGCTGATCGCTTCGGACGGCACCATCTGCCGCGCCGAGGTCGTGGGCTTTCGCGGCGACAGGACGCTGCTGGTGCCGCTGGACGCGGACGCGCCGCTGGAAAATGGCGCGCGGGTGGAGCCGGACAGCCAGGCGACCATGGTGCAGGTGGGCGAGGGCCTGATCGGCCGCGTGATCGACGCCATGGGCCAGCCGCTGGACCGCAAGGGGCCGATTATCGCGGGCGGCAGTTGGCCATTGAACGGGGTCAAGGGCAATGTGCTCGACCGGGGCCGCGTGACCGAGCCTTTCGACCTTGGCGTGCGCGCCGTCAACGCGCTGCTGACCGCCGGGCGCGGCCAGCGCATCGCTATCATCGCGGGGTCGGGCGTGGGCAAATCGGTGCTGATGGGCCAGATGATCCAGGGCGCCGAGGCCGACATCGTCGTCGCCGGCCTGATCGGGGAACGCGGCCGCGAGGTCAGCGATTTCCTGGAAACCAAGCTGAAAGGCGCGATGCACAGGAGCATCGTCGTCGCCGTGCCCGCAGACCATCCGCCGGTGCTGCGCCTGCGCGCCGCCGCGCGCGCCACCGCCATCGCCGAATATTTCCGGGCGCGCGGCAAGAAGGTGCTGCTGCTGATCGACAGCCTGACCCGCTGCGCCCATGCGCAGCGCGAGATCGGGCTGGCTCTGGGCGAACCGCCCGCGATGAAGGGCTATCCGCCTTCCGCCCTCGCGCTGATCCCGCGTCTGGTCGAACGGGCGGGCGTCGATGCGCGCAGCGGCGGATCGATCACCGCGCTTTATACCGTGCTGGCCGATGGCGACGATACCGACGATCCCATCGTCGACGCCGCCCGCGCCATCGTGGACGGGCATTTCGTGCTGTCGCGCCATCTGTCGGAACAGGCGATCTTCCCCGCCATCGATGTCGGCAAGTCGCTGTCCCGCGTCATGGCCGATGTGGTGCCGGACGAGCATCGCATGGCGGCCGCCGCCTATCGCCGCCTCTGGGCCGCCTATGAGGAGAATCGCGACCTCATCCTGATGGGCGCCTATCGCCCCGGCAACGATCCGGTGATCGACGAGGCCGTGCAGCGGCGGCAGGAAATCCTCGACTTCATCCGGCAGGATCAAAAGAGCTTCATCGACCTCGACACCAGCGCCGCCGCCCTGATCGCCGAGTTCGGCGCGTGAAGGGGGAGGTCGCCCGCCGCCAGCGCGTGCTGCGCGTCCGCCATGTCCAGCATGCCATGGCCGTCGCCGAAACCGCCCGCGCCCGCGACGAGGCGGAGGGTATCGCCCGCAACGCCCAAAGGCTGCGCAATGTGCGCAACGATCTTTTTACCGGCCAGGGCGTCGCAACTGGCGCGAATTTTGCAGCGATGCAGGAACTGGCGGGCCGTCTGGAACAGGCGGGGCGTCAGTTGGATGGTGCGCTCTACGATGCGCGCCGCAAGGTGGAGGCCAAGGAAGGCCTTTCCCTGGCGGCCAATCGGGATCGCGAAATCGCCGTGAAGCTCAAGGATCGCGCCCGCGCGGACCTGGAGGAATGGCGGGAGAACAAGTTGGCGGCCCTGCCGCGCTATCGCCGGATGCAGAGGACAGGAGATGTCTGACGTGAACATGCTGACGAGCCTCAAGGCGCTGCTCTTTTCCTCGGCGGCGACGCCCATGCCCGCCGACGGCGCGGCTGCGTCGGCCGTGCCCGCGGAAGGGGCGGCGGATTTCGCCAAGCTGCTGAACGGCACGATGGACGCCATGCCGGACGCGCAGGAAAGCGCCGGGATCGCAGGCCTGTCGCAGGAAATTGCGCCCATGGTCGCTGATGAAGCCGAAGGCGTGGAGGTCGCGCCGGCCATGGGCGGCAAGGCCGATGCTGCCGATGCGCAGGGCGAGACGCCTTCCCCCTTGCCCTTCGGCCTCGCCAACGCATTGAGGGCGGTGCAGGGCCATCGCAAGGATTCGCTGCCCCTGCCGCCCGGACTTGCCAGGAAGATCGAGGCGCCGGCCGAGCCCGCCGTCGAGGGGACGGTGCCTGCGCCGAATACCGACTCTGCCGAGGAGGTCGCGGAGGAAATGCCTGTTCCGGTGTTGGTCGCGATGGAAGCGGGCGAGGTCGAGGCGCCGGAACTGCCGGTCCTGACGCCCGATCCCCAGGTCAAGGCCGCGCGCCCCGGCAAGGAAGCCAAGCCGGAGAAGGCGGAGGCCTTGCCCGAAGCCGCTGCGGTGGAGCATGCCGACGAGCCGGCGGAAGCCGAACCGAGCGGCAAGGACAAGCCGAAGGAGCATGCCGAGGCGGCACAGGCTCCGGCAATGGTCGTCGCCGTTGTCCAGACGCCGGCGCCGCAAGGCGTTCCGGTACCGCCGCCGACATCGGCGGCCGCAGCCCCCGAAATAGTGTCCGTCCAGCCGGAAAGCGGCAAAAATCTGCCGGCAGCGGCGGCGCCATTGCCGCCCCAGATTGCCGGACAGCCGGTTACCGCTCAGCCGCCGGTTGAAAAAACTCATGTGGCAAAAGGCCCCGTTCAGCCTGCCGTTGCAGCGCCTGCGGCATCGGCCGATCACGCGAAAGGCCCTGTCGCCGATCCGGCTTCCGACCGCATCCCGATGAAGTCCGAGGCGCTTGCCCTGCTCCAGCTGGTCCGCGATCAGGTCGCCGCTCGCCAGCCGGGCACGCCGGTCCGCGCCGGGGAACCGCTCGCGGCCCGCGTCAAAACGGGCAGCGCCGCCACGCCGGTCGAGGCTGCTCCTACCCATAGCGCCCAGCATAACCCGGTCGATGCCGTGCCGCAGATGCCGCTCGCCCAGCCTGCTTCCGCCCCCTCTATCCCGCCGGTCGTGGCGCCGCAGCCAGTCGACCTGTCCGCCAGCCTGGGCGCGCAGATTGTCGACATGGGCGTTTCCGGCCAGTGGATCGACGGGCTGGCCCGCGAGATTGCCGGGCTGTCCGCGAACGGCGCGCAGGGCCGGTTCCAGATCAACGCCGACCAGCTTGGCGCCGTGCAGGTGGACATCCGCCAGGGCAGCGAGGGCGCGGCGGTCAGCCTGACCGTCGCCAGCGAAGCCGCCGAAATGGCGCTGCGCCAGGACAGCGACCGGCTGCGCATCGACGCGGGCCTTTCGGCGGTGCGCATCGCCGAGGTGAAGATCGAGCGCATGCCGCATGTGGCCGAGGCTGCGAAGGCGGACAGCGCCAATCAACAGCAATCCTCCCAGCAGCAGGGCTCCCAGGGCGCGAACGCATGGGCGAACAACGGCCAGAACATGGCGCAATCCCAGGGACAGGCCCAGGGCCAGGGGCGCTGGCGTCCGCAGGAAAATAGCGCGTTCGCCGCTAAAAATTCCGGCGATCCGGCCGTTCTTAACCATGACGAGCTGCGCCATGCCGGCAATCCCGCCGCGCGCGCGCGCTATGCCTGACGACTTGGATTGCGGGGGATTTTGACCGATGAGTGACGACGCCAAGCCGAAGAAGAAGAAGGGCGGGGGCATGAAGATGATCCTGCTCATCGTCATCGCCATGGTCATTGGCGGGGCGGGTGCGGCCGGCGGTCTCTATGCCGCCGGTTTCTTCAGCCCGAAGGAAGAAGGGCCGAAGGAAGATCCGAACAAGCCCGTGCTCGTGCTGGCGGGCGAAAGCGCCGAGGAAGTGGCGAAGGCCCATGGCTATGCCGGCGGCGAGGGCGGCGGTCATGAGGGCGGCGGCGGTCATGCCCCGAAGGGCGCCCATGTCCCGGCCAAGGGCATCGACCTGCCCAGCCCGGCCAATCCGGCCGCCTATCAGGCGACCTATTTCCAACTCCAGACGCCCTTCACCTCCAACATGTCGGATACGGACGCCTTCGCGCAGATTTCCATTGCGGTGTCGACCTATTACGACATCCGCGTGGTCGAGGCGATCAAGGCCCATGAGATGGCGATTCGCAGCCAGGTTCTGATGATGCTGGCCGAACAGCCGGTGGAGGCGCTTTCGATGCCGGAGGGCAAAAGGGCGCTCCAGGCCAAGATCAAGACCGTCATTAACGACATTCTGAAGCAAAAGACGGGCTATGGCGGCGTCGATAACGTTTATTTTACCAATTTCGTTATTCAATAGGGATGCCTGAACGCGCGGGAAGTCCCCCGCCTGGACCGGCAGGGGACTGAAATGACCGACGTTCAAGCCTACGCCTTCGGGCGGGGGGAATCTCAGGCGCCGTTGATGCTGTCGGGGCTGGACCGGCTGGGCGAAAAGCTCGGCCGGCGTCTGCGCGCCCTGATCGAGCCGATCGCCGGGGCGCGCCCGCATGTCGTCGCGCAGGATGCGCGCGCGCTGGAATTCGGCGCCTGGGCGCATGAGGTGCCCGGATCCGCCAGCATCGGCGTCTATCGCCTGGCGCCGCTCAAGGGGCAGGTGCTGCTGCGGCTCGACGCGGAGATGATCTCGACGCTGGTCGATTGTTTCTATGGCGGGATCGGCAACCGGGCCTTGCCGCCGCGCGGAGAGTTCACCCCTACCGAAGATCGCCTGATCGCCCGGATTTCCGAGGCCTTCATTGCCCGGATGGTCGAATGCTGGAGCGACATGCTGGCCCTGGAGGCGGGCCTGATCGTCCGGGAAACCGGCATCGGCTTTGCCGCCGCGGCCCAGCCGGGCGAGCAGATGGTGCTGCAACGCTTCCTGATCAGCATCAGCCGCGATGCCGAATGGCCCATCGACCTGCTGTTCCCGCTGTCCTCGCTGCGCGCCGTCGAGCCGTTGATGGGCAACCGCATCCCCGTGGACGACGAACGCGCCGACCCGGTGTGGCAGGCCCGCATCGCCCAGCGCATGCGCGAAATCCGCCTGCCCGCCCGCACCGTGCTGGCGCGTCCCGACCTGTCCCTGGCGGAGCTGATGCAGCTCAAGGCCGGCGACATCATTCCCGTCACCATCAACCGCAGCCTGCCGCTGATCGTGGGCGACCGCATCGTCGCGCATGGCTCCATCGGCGAACAGGACGGCCGCGCCGCATTCCAGATCGAAAAGCTAGCACAGGAAACCGGACAATGAGCGACATGAGCGAAGCCCCACGCATCGACGGCGTGGGCGAGGACAGCATTTCCCGCATGGTGAACAACCGCCAGTTCCGGTTGCTGGCGGACATTCCGGTCCGCATGTCGGTGGAGGTCGGGTCGACCTCCCTCCGGCTGGCGGAGGTCATGGACCTCAGCGAAGGCAGCGTCGTGGAACTGGACCGCCAGGCCGATGACCTGCTCGACATCATGGTCAACGGCGCGCTGATCGCCAAGGGAGAGGTGGTGACGGTGAACGGCCGCTACGGCATCCGCATCGTCGAAATCGCGGCCGCCGAAAGCCGGCTGGCGGGCGTCGAGCGGCGCGGCTGAAGCGGGCGGCTGATTTACCGCTTGCCTTGCGCGCCAATCTTTCGGAACGGATGACGCATTAACCATCTTCGCGGAAAGCGCTCATGACCTGGTATTTCGTCAAGCTGCTGATTTTATTGCCGCTGGTCGGCGGCATGGCCTTCGGCGCGCTGTGGCTGTGGCGCAAATATCAGCCCGGCATGATGGCCGGGCAGAATGATCGGTCGCTCAAACTGCTGGAAGCGCTGCCGATGGGAACGTTCGGCAAGCTCGCCGTGGTGGAGTTCGAGGGGAAGAAGATCCTGCTTTCCGTGACGCGGGGACGGATCGAGAAGATCGCGGAAGGCGACAGCTATCGTGCCGGGCGCTGACGTTTTTCCCGCGGTGGCGTCCGGACGTGAGGTCGGGAGATGGATTCCCGCCTTCGGGGGGATGACGAAATTGCTGTTGGCGGCGCTGCTGCTCGTGGCGCTGTTCGTCGCCATGCCCGCCTTCGCGCAGGCCCTGCCTGCCGCTCCGGCGCCTGTCGACAATGGCGGCGCATTGAGCCGCGCCATGGGGCAGATCAGCGGCGACGGCCGTTCCCTGTCGCTGTCGCTGCAGATCCTGATCCTCATGAGCCTGCTGACGGTGCTGCCGTCGCTGATCCTCATGATGACCAGCTTCACCCGCATCATCATCGTGCTGTCGCTGCTGCGCCAGGCGCTGGGGTTGCAGCAGACGCCGCCCAATCAGGTGCTGGTCGGCCTGTCGCTGTTCCTCTCCCTGTTCGTGATGCGGCCCGCCATCGACCAGATCAACGCCCAGGCCTTCGACCCCTATGGCAAGGGCCAGATTTCCATCGAGGAGGCGGTGGGCCGTTCGGGCAAGGTGCTGCACGGCTTCATGACCAAGCAGACGCGCGAGACCGACCTCAAGCTGTTCCAGAATCTGGCCGAGGCGCCCGCCTTCCGCACGCCTGCGGACATTCCCTTCTCGATCCTGCTGCCCGCCTTCGTGACGTCGGAATTGAAGACCGCGTTCCAGATCGGCTTCATGATCTTCCTGCCGTTCCTGATCATCGACCTGGTGGTCGCGTCGACGCTGATGGCGCTGGGCATGATGATGCTGTCCCCCACGATCATTTCCATGCCGTTCAAGCTGCTGCTGTTCGTGCTGGTGGATGGATGGGCGTTGACCATGGGGTCGTTGGCGGGGTCGTTCGCGACGTGATCGTGCCGCCTCCCTCTCCACCGTTCGGGCTGAGCCCGTCGAAGCCTCAGGCCGAGCGAAGCGAGGCCATGCAGAAGGCTTCGACAGGCTCAGCCTTGCCCTTCGACAGGCTCAGGGCGAACGGATCGGAGGTGATCTGATTCATGGAAAACGCCGATTTCTTCATGGGCCTTGCGCAGCAGGCGCTGTGGATCACGGCGCTGGCGGCGGCGCCGATCCTGATTCCGGCATTGGTCGCGGGCGTCGTGATCGGCATGGTTCAGGCGGCGACGTCCATCAACGAACAGACGCTGGCCTTCATTCCCAAGATCATCGTCGTCGGCGCCATGCTGGTGCTGTTCGGCGGGTCCATCATGGTGCTGATCGCCGATTTCACGCGCGAGATTTTCGAGCGCATTCCGGACCTGCTGCAATGATCGCGCCGGGCTTCGCAAATGTCGAAGTCCAGCTATGGATCTGGCTGATCGCCATGATCCGGCCCGGCGCGGCGTTCATCGCCGCGCCTGTCTTCGGCGCGCCTGCCGTGCCGCTGCAACTGCGGCTGATCCTGTCGCTGGCGCTGGGGATGGCGGCGCTCAACAGCGTGCATATCGTGCTTCCCGCCGACGGCGTCGCCAGTTTCCAAGGCGTCATGCTGGTGGCGGGCGAAGTGCTGGCGGGCCTCGCCATCGGCTTTGCCGTGCAGATCGGCTATGCTGCCGCTTTGGTCGCGGGCGAAGCCATCGGCAACACCATGGGCCTCAATTTTGCGGCGATGGTCGATCCCTCCTCCGGCCAGGCGACGCAGGCGGTGGGGCAGTTTCTTTCCATCCTCTCCACCTTCCTGCTGCTCGCCATGGACGGGCATCTGATGCTGGTGAGCTTCGTGGTTCAAAGCTATCAGGCGCTGCCGCCGGGCGGCGCGATGCTCAGCAACGACGCGGTCTGGCACCTCATTGAATTTGGCGGCGCGCTGCTCGGTGCGGGCGTCACCATCGCGCTGCCGGTCGGCTTTGCGCTGGTGCTGGTGCAGATCGTCATGGGCATGCTGGCGCGCACCGCGCCTGCGCTCAACCTCTTCTCCGTGGGCATGCCGGTGGCGCTGATGGCAGGGCTGATCCTGCTGGCCGTCACCGCGCCGATCATGGGGGAGGGGATCACCGCCGCGCTCAAGGCCGGGCTGGACCAGGCCCAAGCCATTGCGGAAGGGCGCTGAACCATGGCGGAGAGCAATGGCGGCGGCGAAAAGACCGAAAAGCCGACAGCCAAGAAACTGAAGGACGCCGCGGAGAAGGGCGACATCCTCCAGTCCCGCGACCTGGCCACCGCGTTGGTGGTGATGGCGGGCATCGGCTGGATCGCCGTCATCGGGCCTTCGATGGTCGAATCCCTGTCCGACATGCTGATAGAGGCGCTGCGCTTCCGGCGGGAGGACATCGTCAATTTCGCGCCGGCCGACCGGGGTTTTGCCTTGCTGTCCGGCATCGCCCTGCCGGTGGCGGGGATCATGCTGGCGACCCTGCTGGCCGCCATCGCCGGACCGGCGCTGTTGGGGTCGCTGGGCTTTCGCCCCGGCGCCTTCGCGCCCAAGGCGTCGAAGCTGAACCCCGCAGCGGGCCTCAAGCGCATGTTCGGCATGCAGGGCCTGATCGAACTGGTGAAATCCGTCGCCAAAGTGTCGCTGCTGGGCGCGATCGGCGTCTGGATGATCTCAGACCGGCTGACGGAGATTGTCGGCCTGGGCAAGTCGGGCCTGGCCCCCGCCATGGCGGATCTGGGCAATATGTTCATCATGACCTGCCTGGTGATGGCGGGCGGCCTGTTCCTGATCGCGGGCATCGACGTGCCCGCGCAGCTCATGCAGCGATCCAAGCGCCTGTCGATGAGCAAGCAGGAAATCAAGGACGAGCATAAGGAGAGCGAAGGCTCCCCTGAACTGAAGGGCCATATCCGCCGCAAGCAATTTGAGGTGCTGAGCGGTTCGACGCGCAAGGCGGTGGCGGAGGCCAGCGTGATCATCACCAACCCGACCCATTTCGCCGTCGCCCTGCGCTACAAGCCGGGGCAGGACGCCGCGCCGGTCGTGGTGGCGCGGGGCTGCGACGCCATCGCCGCGGCGATCCGCGAACTGGCCGACCAGAATGGCGTGACGGTGCTGCAATATCCGGAACTGGCCCGCGCCATCTACTTCACCTCGCGCGCAGGGCAGATCGTCAATGAAGGGCTGTACATGGCGGTCGCGACCGTGCTCGCCTTCGTCTTCCGGGTGGAAAATCGCCTGGCGAGCGAAATGGATCGTCCGTTCATCACCGTGCCGGACGATCTGCGCTTCGACGCGGAAGGCAAAAAAACGGCTTGATAATCAACGCTTTCATGAAAATGCCTCGTCCTTAACTTAAGTTTAGGACTCAATATCCGTATAATCTTCGCGGGGACGCATTAGGATGTGCGTCATGAACAACTATATTTCGCGGACTGAACTGTCGGTGGAGCGCAGCGCGACCCGCGCGCCGTCCGCCGTGTCCGCGATTCAGCCGGTTTCCTCTTCCGGCACCGCGCAGCAGGGCGACCAATCCCCCCGGCATTCGATGGCGCAGGATCAGGCAGGCGCGGAGGAAAGCATCGCCACCAGCGCCGAATATGCGAAGGTGCATGCCCGCATAGCCGACATATTGGGCGAATTGCGCAGCCAGGGCGGCGCGGCGACCGTCGATGGGGCGGCCGACGAAATCCAGTCGATGCTGCCGACGCCGCAGGTTCTGGTTCCCCTGCCCCCCGCCTCCAAGGAAGCGGTGGAAAGCACGATCCGCATCGCCAAGCGCATCGCCGAGCAGGCCGCCTATGCCCATGCGGCGCAGGCCAATATCCGCCGCGGCGCGGTTGACCAGATTCTTTCTCCAGGCGTTTGAGCAGGGTTCGTCGAGGAGTTTTCCGCTCCGTTCGCAAGCGCCATTTCAGGTGGCGTGGACGAAACCGGGGCTCGTCGGACTGGGCGGTTTGGGTGGTTCCTCCTTTCGTCACCCCGGGGCTTGACCCGGGGTTCCGCTTTTCTTGTAAACCGGCGCCCAGTCCAAGGCAGCGGGACCCCGGATCAAGTCCGGAGTGACGGAGGTTGATGGCCGCAATTGGCCATTCCCGGCATTTCCGAATGCGTCGCGGGTGAGGATAGCGCTGGTTCCCGCCTCCCCCATGAAAATCATTCCTAAAGGTCTTCGCGCTAGGGCCGTTCTCTCTCTTGAAAGGACGGTCAATGACTTCGGTGAGCAGCAGCATCTTGACGGCGCTAGGCGCGGGATCGGGCATCGACACCGCGTCGCTCGTCTCCAGCCTGGTCAGCGCCACCAAGGAACCGCGCCAGGCGGCCATCACCAACCGCCAGACGCTCAACAGCGCGCGGATTTCCGCGCTGGCATCGGCTTCCAGCTCGCTCGACACCTTTGCCGATGCGCTGAACAGCCTGCTCGCGGGCACCGGCTATTCCGGCACGCCGGCGTCCAACGACCCCAGCATCGCTTCGGTGAGCGCGCTGCCCGGCGGCACGCCGACGGGCCTGCCCGCGCAGATCGAGGTGCGCCAGCTTGCCGCCAGCCGCACTCTGGTTTCCGCCGTCAACGCCAATCAGGACGCTGCGCAGGGGGCTGCGGCCACCGTCGGCATCGGGGAATTGTCGCTGAAGGTCGGTAACGGCAACCCCGTTTCCATCACGATCACCGCGGCCAATAACAGCTTTACGGGCCTGGCCGCCGCCATCAACGGTTCGGGGGCGGGCGTGACCGCGACCGTCGTCACCGATTCGCAGGGGACGCGCCTGATGCTGAAGGGGCCGACCGGCGCGGCGAACGACTTTTCGCTTACCACGGTTTCCTCCACGACCGACGGGACGACGGGCGCGGACCTTTCCCAGTTCGCCTTCTCCGCGACGACCCCGCCTGCGGGCAGCAGGATGAGCTCCGCCACAGAGCCCAAGGACGCGGTCATCCTGCTCGACGGCGTGGAGCAGCATTATGCCGGCAACACCATCGACGGCGCGATCCCCTATCTGCGGATCGACCTCAACAAGGCGGCGCCGGGGACCAATGTCACGCTGGCCACGACGGAGCCGACCACCTCGATGCGCGACCTGCTGGTCGAGTTCGTCGACGCCTACAACACGCTGATGAAGGCGCTGAACACGGCTACCTCGACCGGCACGGACCAGTCCAACGCGGGCGTGCTGAACGGCGAATCGTCGATCCGCGACATGAAGCGGCAGCTTTCGCAGATGGTGTCGGCTGAGCTTGGCGGCACGGGCGTCTACAGGACGCTGAACGACCTGGGCGTCAGCACCAATCGCGACGGCACGCTGTCGCTCGACATCAAGGCGCTGGACAAGGCGATCGCGGCCGATCCGAAGGCGATCACGCAATTGCTGAACCCGTCGGTCAGGACCGCGACCAATATCGGCCTTGCCGGGCTGATGGACAGCGTGCGCGACAATATCAAGAAGGATGGCGGGCCGCTCGCCGCCACGCAGGGCAAATATGAGAAACTGGCCAAGGAACTGGCCGATCAGCTCGACAAGCTCGACATGCAGATGACCAATTATCAGGAGCAGCTCACCAAGGTCTATTCGGCCATGGAGACGCGCCTGTCGGCGTTGAAGGCGACGCAAAGCTATCTCCAGCAGCAGGTCGCTCTCTGGACCAAGAACGACAATTAAGGGGTCGGAATATCATGTTCTACAATCACGGCGGGTTCGGTGGCACGGCAGCGGCGCGGCGTTATGCGGCAGTCCACACCGGCAGCCGGATCGAGGGCGCGACGCCCCATGCGCTGGTCAAGCTGTTGTTCGACGAACTGCTGCTGGCGCTGGACGCGACGGCGCTGGCCGAACGCAATGGCGACCGGCTGAAAGTGTCGGACAAGCAGGCCCGCGCCATGTCGATCCTGTTCGCGCTCGAATCGAGCCTGGACTTCGACAAGGGCGGCGACATCGCCACCGGCCTGGCGCAAATCTATCGCGAAGCCCGCCGCCTGCTGCTGGCTAGCGCCAAGGAGCATGATGCCGCCCCGGTCGATCAGGCCCGCGTCATGATCGGCGAAATCGCGGAGGCGTGGAACCAGATCGGCTGACGGCATCCACGGGGTTGCGCCTTCAAAGGCGCCCCTGTATAGGCACCGCTCGCAAAGGGCGGCCCGGCGGGGGCCGCCTTTTTGCGTTTCGGACTTTGTTTGCATCAGCCCAGAAAGGGAAGGACCATGTCGATCACGCCGCTCATGCCCGTTTACCCCCGGTGCGATGTACGCCCGGTCCGAGGCGAGGGCTGCTACCTGATCGGGGAGCGCGGCGAGCGCTATCTGGATTTCGCCAGCGGCATCGCGGTCAACCTGCTGGGCCACGGCCATCCCAGGCTGGTCAAGGCTATAGCCGATCAGGCCGCGACGCTGATGCACACGTCGAACCTCTACGGCATGCCGCTGGGCGAGAAGTTCGCGCAGCGCCTGGTCGACACGACCTTCGCCGACACGGTGTTCTTCACCAATTCGGGTGCGGAGGCGGTGGAATGCGCGATCAAGACGGCGCGCCGCTATCATTATGCCAATGGGCAGGCGCACCGGCACAAGATCATCAGCTTCGACAACGCCTTCCATGGGCGGACGCTGGGGACGATCTCCGCCACCAGCCAGCCCAAGATGCGCGACGGCTTCGAACCGCTGCTGCCCGGCTTCACCGTTGTGCCGTTCAACGATCTGGAGGCTGCGACGGCCGCCGTCGATGACAATAGCGCCGGTTTCCTGGTGGAGACGGTGCAGGGCGAGGGCGGCGTGACCCCGGCGACGCAGGCGTTCCTGTCCGGCCTGCGCAAGCTGTGCGACGACCACGGCCTGCTGCTGATCCTGGACGAGGTGCAGTGCGGCTATGCCCGTACCGGCACCTTCTTCGCCCATGAGCAATATGGCCTGACGCCCGACATCATGGCGGTGGCCAAGGGCATCGGCGCTGGCTTCCCGCTGGGCGCCTGCCTCGCGACCGAGGAAGCGGCCAAGGGCATGGTGTTCGGCACCCATGGGTCGACCTATGGCGGCAATCCGCTGGCCATGGCGGTCGGCATGACCGTGCTGGACGAGGTGCTGGGCGAGGGTTTCCTGGACCATGTGAAGAGCATCGGGGCGCGCCTGCGCTCGGCCCTGGAGCAGCTCATCCCCAATCACGACATGTTCGAGGACGTGCGCGGCCTGGGCCTGATGCTGGGCGTCAAGATGAAGAGCGATTATGACGCCCGCGCCTTCGTGGCGCATCTGCGCGACAATCACGGCCTGCTGACCGTGTCGGCGGGGCAGAATGTCGTGCGGATCCTGCCGCCGCTGGTGATCGAGGAAAGCCATGTCGCGGAATGCGTCGAGCGGCTTTCCGCCGGTGCGCGGAGCTTTGCGGAGGCTGCGGCCTGATTATATCCCCGTTCGTGCTGAGTAGGGGCTGAGCGAAGTCGAAGCCTGTCCTGAGCGCCTGCCTTGGCAGGCAGTCGAAGGGACCCGTATCGAAGCATCAGTCCTTCGATACGCCACTTCGACAAGCTCAGCGGCTACTCAGGGCGAACGGTAATTTGGGGGCGAACCTTCCAATGACCAATCATTTCCTGAATCTGAGTGACGCGGGCGGCGATGCCATCGCCGCCATGATTTCCGACGCCATCGACCGGAAGGCGGCGCGCAAGGGCTGGCCCAAGGGCAGCGCCGATGCCGACGCGCCGCTGGCCGGGCACACGCTGGCGATGATCTTCGAGAAGAATTCGACCCGGACCCGCGTGTCGTTCGACATGGCGATCCGCCAGTTGGGCGGCACGTCGCTGATCCTGGACGGCGCGACCAGCCAGCTTGGCCGGGGCGAGACCATCGCCGACACCGCCCGCGTGCTGAGCCGCATGGCCGACGCCATCATGATCCGCACCGACGATCATGCCAAGATCGAGGAAATGGCGCATCACGCGACCGTACCCGTGATCAACGGCCTGACCGACCTGTCGCATCCCTGCCAGATCGTCGCCGACCTGCTGACGGTGGTGGAACATGGCATTTCGCTGCCCGGCAGCCAGTGGGCCTGGCTGGGCGACGGCAACAATGTCCTCCATTCCATCGTCGAGGCGGCGGGCCTGATGAAGTTCGGCGTGCGCATCGCCGTGCCGGAGGGTTATGACCCCGACCCGTCCTTCGAGGCCGAAGCGCAGGCGCGTGGCGCGACCATCACCCGCACCCGCGACCCGCTGGCGGCGGTCGCGGGCGCGGACATCGTCGTCACCGACACCTGGATCTCCATGGGCCAGGCCCATGCCGAGGAGAAGCTGGCGGCGATGATGCCCTATCAGGTGACGCCCGAATTGATGGCGCTGGCCAAGCCGACGGCGAAATTCCTCCACTGCCTGCCCGCCCATCGCGGCGAGGAAGTGGTGGAAGCGGTGATCGACGGGCCGCAATCGGTGATCTGGGACGAAGCGGAAAACCGCATCCATGCGCAGAAGTCGGTGTTGCTGTGGGCGCTGGGGCGGCTTGGCTGACGCTAAATCCTCCCTGCGCGCAGCGTGGGAGGGGGACCATGCGAAGCATGGTGGAGGGGAAATTCGGAGGTCGTGCCTCTTCCCCTCCACCACCGCTTTCAGCGGCGGTCCCCCTCCCCATCTACCGATGGGGAGGAATGGGATGGGTCCGCTCTCCAACCCACCCGATTTGCAAGCGCGTCCATCGCCGCCTATCTAACCGCCTTTGCATGACCGGCCCGCCCAGCGGGCCGCACGGAGCCTGATTTGACCCCTTCCCCCACCCTCGACCAAGCCTTGGGCTTCACCATCCCCTCCCGCCATGCGCGGGGGCGGATCGTGCGGCTGGGGCCGGTGCTCGACGACGTCCTCGCCGCCCATGCCTATCCGCCGCAGATCGAACGGCTGCTTGCCTCCGCGCTCGTGCTGGCAGCGCTGCTCGGCTCGACGCTCAAGGATGTGGGCGGGCAGCTCACGCTCCAGGCGCAGACGGAAAATGGCGTCGTCAGCCTGCTGGTCGCCGATTACAAGGGCGGCGAAGTGCGCGGCTATGCCAAGTTCGACGCCGACCGGCTGGTCGAGCTTGGCCCCGATCCGACGCTGTTCGGCCTGTTCGGCAAGGGTTATCTGGCGATCACCTTCGACCAGGCGGTTTCCGGCGAGCGCTATCAGGGCATCGTCCCGCTCGACGGCGAATCGCTGGCCGACGCGGCGGAGCATTATTTCTTCCAGTCCGAACAGATCCCCAGCATCATCCAGATCGCCACCCGCCACGATCCGGGCCAGGGGTGCCTGGCCGCCGGCCTGCTGCTCCAGCACCTGCCCGAGGGCGAAGTCGGGCGCGAACGGCTGCATGTCCGCCACGACCATCCGGAATGGGAACATGTCCAGGCGCTGGCCCATACGCTGAAGGATGCGGAACTGACCGACAGCGATTTGCCGCTGTCCGACATCGTCTGGCGCCTGTTCCACGAAGAGGAGGAGGTGCGCGTCACCGATCCCGCCGCGATCAGCAAGGGGTGCCGTTGCGACCTGGATCACATCCGCAGCGTCATCGGCCGCTTCCCGGCGGCGGAGCGGGCGGACATGGCGGATGATCAGGGCATTATCGGCGTCGATTGCGCCTTCTGTTCGCGCCTCTTCCCGGTCGCGCTCGCCAGCTTCGCGGAGGAATGAGCGGGCATTTCCCCCATTGCTATCAAATTGCCGCAATTGACGGGCAAGGCTGATGCGGATCAGCAACGATCGACAGGGGGATCGGAATGACGGCAATGCTGCGCGCCCTTGGCGCGGCGATGGCGATGATGGCGGCAGTTCCCGCCGTGCAGGCGGCGGCGCCCGCGCCACGCCTGGCCAAGGGATTGGAGACAGGCGAATGGGAATTGCGCGGCCGGGGCGAGGGCGGCGCGCGCAGGCTCTGCGTGTCCAGCCTCAGCCAGCTTCTGCAAAGCCGCCACGCCGGCCATGCCTGCAAGAACTTTACCGTCAGCGACGCCGCCAATCGGCTGGTCGTCACCTATGAATGCGGCGCGGCGGGCAATGGCCGGACCGACCTGCGCGTCGAAACGTCCCGGCTGGTGCAGATCCAGTCGCAGGGGGTCGCCGACGGCGCGCCCTTCGCCTTTGCGCTGGAGGGGCGTTGGATCGGCGCCTGTCATTGAATGCGCGCGGCTTGCGCTGACGCGTCGGGAGGCGTAGCGCGGCGCTATGGTTGCCCATAACGGAAAATTCGCCGTCGTCCTGCTGTCCGGCGGGCTCGACTCCATGGTGGCGGGCGGGCTGGCGCGCGAGGCCGGCTATCGCCTGTTCGCCCTGTCGATCGACTATAACCAGCGCCACCGGCTGGAATTGCAGGCGGCGGGGCGCGTCGCAACGGCGCTGAACGCCATTTCGCATATCGTGCTGCCGCTGGACCTGACGGCCTTTGGCGGTTCCGCGCTGACCGCCGACATCGCCGTTCCCAAGGGGGGCGTCGGCGCGGGCATCCCGATAACCTATGTGCCGGCGCGCAACACGATCTTCCTGTCGCTGACCCTGGGCCTGGCCGAGGTGGCAGGCGCGAACGACGTGTTCATCGGCGTCAACGCGCTGGATTATTCCGGCTATCCCGATTGCCGGCCGGAGTTCATCGACGCCTTCCAGAAGATGGCGGCGCTTGCCACCAAGGCGGGGGTGGAGGGCCATCCGATCCGCGTCAACGCGCCGCTCCAGCATATGAGCAAGGCGGACATCGTGCGCGAAGCCTATCGGCTGGGGCTGGACACGGGATTGAGTTGGTCCTGCTACGATCCGACGCCGGACGGCAGGCATTGCGGCCTGTGCGACAGTTGCCGACTGCGGTCCAAGGGTTTCGTGGAAGCGGGCCTGCCCGACCCCACCGTCTACGCGGTGAAGCCCTGACGCCATGAGCTACGCCGTCAAGGAGATGTTCCTGACCCTTCAGGGGGAGGGCGTCCATGCCGGGCGCCGGGCGGTCTTCCTGCGCTTTGCCGGTTGCAACCTGTGGACCGGGCGGGAACAGGACAGGGCGAGCGCCGTCTGCCGCTTCTGCGACACCGATTTCGTCGGCACCGACGGCGATGGCGGCGGCAGGTTCGCGGATGCGGACGGCCTGGCCGACGCCGCGCTGGCCCTTTGGGGCGAGGGGCGGGACGGGCGCTATATCGTGCTGACCGGCGGGGAACCGATGCTCCAGGTCGACGACGCGCTGGTCGACGCGCTCCATGCGCGCGGCTTTGCCATCGCGATCGAGAGCAACGGCACCCTGCCCGCGCATCCGGGGCTGGACTGGGTCTGCATCAGCCCCAAGGCGGGAAGCGAAGTGGTCCAGCGCAGCGGCAATGAGCTGAAGCTGGTCTGGCCGCAGCCGGGGCAGGGGCACAGCATCGCCGATGTCGAGGATATGGAGGGCTGGGCCTTCGACCACTGGCTGGTGCAGCCGCTAGACGATCCCAAGGCTGCGGACAATGCGCGGGCGGCGGTGGAACTGGTGATGGAACGGCCGCGCTGGCGGCTGAGCCTCCAGTCGCACAAATATCTGGGGTTGCGGTAGAGGGGTGGTTTAGGTGGCTTCCCGCCACTCTTCCCTTGTCGCCCCCTCTCTCTTCGTCGCCCCGGGCTTGACCCGGGTTCCCGCTTTCTTTCCAAGGGCGCGCCTGTCCCAAGACAGCGGGACCCCGGATCAAGTCCGGGGTGACGGAAACTGATGACGGGAAGCGGCAAACCCCGCCATCAATGGCCTCAGGGCTGCACCCCGATCTTCTGGTTCCACGCGAGCTGGCAGGCGGGCAGCATCTTGCCCTTCTTCCAGCATTTGGGATCGAAGGAGGGCAGGGTCAGCGAATAGCTGCGGCCCGGATCGCCGTAGAATTGCTCGCCCGCCAGGACCAGCGACTTCTTGATCGATCCCAGCCCGCTCCGCGCCACGTCGTTCAGCGTGCCCCGCTGGGCGAAGATCGCCTGCCGCCCCACCAGCGCCGCCGCCTGGCAGAAGCCGCGCTGCGCCTGCACCGTCGAATAGCCCGAATAGATGCGCGTGCCATATTGGTCCGACGCCATCTGGCCGGGCTTGCCCTTGCCGACCGTGCGCTGGAAATAGCCGAGCAGCGTCGCCTGCGCCGCATCCAGTTCGGCGTCATGATGGGCGATCATCGCGTTGTAGTTGCTGATCGACAGCAGGGTCGGTTCGAACTGGCATTGCAGCGCCGCGACGTTCAGCGCCGCGCGCAGGTTCCACACCAGCCCGGCCTTCACCTCCGCCGCGGTTGCGCCCGGCAGGCCCAGCGCTGTCGCGGCTTCGGCGTCGGTCAGGGGCGGGGTCGAGAAATCGGGCGGCGACCAGAAGAATTGCGCGGCGGCCGGCTGCGCCGTCAGCGCCGCCCCCATCGCGGCCAATCCCAATGAGGCGCGGCGTCCGATGGAACGGCCCATGAAACGCGATGTCATCCTGATCCCTCTTCGAAACGGGCGTTGCGAACTATGCTTCGCCCGTCTGTATCATGCCTGAACGCGGATGCCAGCCTATTGATCCGACAGCACTTCGGTATCGGTCGCGGGCTTGCCCTCGCTTTCATTCCTCGCCGCCGCCGGAGCGGCCGCATTGTCGCTGCGGTTGGCGGGCAGGGCCATGGCCACGCCCTCGCTCTGCACGCCGTCCAGGTCGGTCATGGCGTCGGTCGCCGTGCCGTCCACCACTTCCAGATTGTTCATCGGGACAGTGGTTCCGCTTTCCTTCTGGCTGCCGCATCCCGCCAGCGCCATGCAGCCGGCCGAAACCAATATTGCTATTGTCGTCTTGACGTCAGGACGCATCCGGGTCTCCTAAAGCGTTGCAGCATGCCCGGCAGCCCCCCACCTGGCGAAAGCCGCGACCCTAGCGGCCCGTTCCGCATTGCTCAACCCCTGCTCCATCGGCGGCGGGACAGCGGCGCAGGCGATTGAGAAAGGCCGGTAAATGCCGGGCGAGCGCCAGGTCCAGCTCCGCCATCGGAATTTCCACGCCCAGCGCGGCCATGCTGGTCACCGGATATTCGGCCAGGCCGCACGGCACGATGCCTCCGAAATGGGACAGGTCGGGATCGACATTGATCGAAAAGCCATGAAGCGTGATCCAGCGTCGCACCCGGATGCCCAGCGCGCCGATCTTCGCCTCCCGCCCCTGGGCATCGTCGGCCCAGATGCCGATCCGCCCCTCCGCCCGCCGCGCCGCGATGCCGAAATCGCCCAGCGCCTCGATCATCCATCCTTCCAGATGGTGGACGAAATTGCGCACGTCCTTGCCCCGTTCGCGCAGGTCGATGTTGAGATAGCCGATGCGCTGGCCCGGCCCGTGATAGGTATAGCGGCCGCCGCGCCCCGCATCGTGCACGGGAAAGCGCGGGTCGAGCAGTTCGGCCGGATCGGCGCTGGTGCCGGCCGTGTAGAGCGGCGGATGTTCGAGCAGCCAGACCCGTTCGGCGGCCCGCCCCTCGAAGATCGCGGCCGTCCGCGCTTCCATCTCCGCCAATGCCTGGGGGTAATCGACGGGCGCGCTTTCCACGCGCCATTCCACGGTCCGGACGGCGGGGGCTTGGTCGGCTGGGGATTGCGGGGACATGGCGCTTCCTTGACTTGGGCAGAGCGAACGATCAAGTCTCCTCCGCTATTTTAAGAGCATCGGGAAGAGAACAAGGCGTAAGATATGGCGACGATGTCCATCGGCAAGGCGTGGGAGGAGGCGGTCGCCTTCGTCGCGCGTGAAGGCAGCCTGCTGTTTCCCGTCGCCCTGCTGTTCGTGGCGCTGCCGGGCCTGATCCTTCAGGAGATGACGCCGCCCGAACTCGCCAAATGGAACCTGTCGGAAACCACCATGCCGCAGGTGCCGGGCAGCTTCTGGCTGGCGATGATGCTGGCGGTGGTCATCATCTGGTTCGGATCGCTGACCCTGTTCGCGCTCGCCCTGCGGCCCGGCATCAGCGTGGGAGAGGCCCTGCGGCTGAGCTTTGCGCGGCTGCCGGTGTTGCTGGGCGTTGCGCTGGTGGTGGCCGGCCTCCTGGCAGGGGCGGTGATCGCCGCCACCCTGGCGGTGACGATCCTGTCGCTCATCGCCAAGCCGCTGGGCGCGACGCTGGCGCTGCTGCTGGGCGCGGGCGTGGTGGCCGCAACGATTTTCGCAAGCGTGCGGCTGCTGTTGCTCAATCCCGTGGTGATCGACGGGACGGAAGGCGTCATGGCTTCGCTGCGCCACGGCTGGGCGCTGACCAGGGGGCATTTCTGGCGGCTGTTCGGCTTCATCCTGGCGCTGACGCTGCTGTCGGCGATCGTCGGCGGCGCGGCGCAGGCGGTGTTCGGCCTGGTCGGGACGTTGATCGGCGGGCAGGCCGGCGGCCGGCTGATCGGCGGGGTGGCTGCCGCTGCCGTGTCGACGGTGGTGCAGGTCTATATGCTGGTGATGCTGGCGCGGCTCTACCGTCAGGCGGAGGGCGACTGACCCAGCATCGGCACATGCGGCGCGGCGTCGGGCGACAAAAGCCCCGCCAGCCGCGGATCGGCGAAGATTTCCACCTCCCGCCGGTAGGGCACGAAGCCTGACTTGCGATAAAATCCCAGGGCGGCGGGGCTGTCGAGCGTGCAGCTATGCACCCAGAAGCGCGTGACTCCCTTGCGCCAGGCCAGCGCCTTCGCCTGCGCCATCAGCCATTGGCCCAGCCCCTTTCCGGTCAGGGCGGGGATCAGCCCGAAAAAGGCCAGTTCGCAATCGGGCGGCGACCGGAAATCCAGTTCCAGCAGCCCCACCTCCACCCCGCGCGGGTCGGTCACGGCATAAACCTCTACCGCGGGATCGTGGATGATCGCCGTCAGCGCGGCGTCGTCCATCGCCAGGCGGGAAAACCACAGCCACGGTTCCCCAACGCGCCGGAACAGCGCGCGATAGGCGTCGGGCGCGGGCGCCTTCCACGGCGCCAGCCGCAGCGGGGAGGGCGGGATGGGCGCGGGCTTCGGCCGTTCCCGCATTTCCAGATGGGTGACGATGGTCGCGATCCGGTCGTCCGGAACCGGCGTCAGGCCCATGTTCAGCTCCAGCTCGCCATCGGCGGCAGGCTCATCAGGATCGCGTCGACATTGCCCCCGGTCTTCAGCCCGAACAGCGTGCCGCGATCATGCACCAGGTTGAATTCGGCATAGCGGCCGCGCCATTCCAGCATGCGGCGATAGTCGTCCTGCGACCAGCTTTCCCCCATGCGCCGCCGGACGATGGGCGGGAAGGCCCGAAGAAACGCCTCGCCCACGTCCCGCGTGAAGGCGAAATTGGCGTCGAAATCGCCCTCCAGATGGTCGTAGAAAATCCCGCCGACGCCGCGATGCACGCCGCGATGGGGTATGAAGAAATAGTCGTCCGCCCATGCCTTGAACCGGGGATAATAGTCCGCGTCATGGGCGTCGCAGGCCGCTTTCAGCGCGGCATGGAAATGCGCCGTGTCCTCGTCGCGAGGCAGAGGCGGGTTCAGGTCCGCGCCGCCGCCGAACCAGCGTTTCGACGTCACCAGATAGCGCGTGTTCATGTGCACGGCGGGCACATGGGGGTTGGCCATATGCGCCACCAGGCTGATGCCGGTGGCGAAGAAGCTGGGGTCTTCGCTCGCGCCATGGATGGTCTTGGCGAATTCGGGCGAGAAGGCGCCGCCCACGGTCGAGACGTTGACGCCCACCTTCTCGAACACCTTGCCCTTCATCACGCCGCGCACGCCGCCGCCGCCTTCGCCGGGCGCCAGGCCCGGCGCCTCCCGATCCCAGGCGATATAGTCGAAGCGGGCGTCGGAGCCGGCCTCCCGCTCGATCGCCTCGAATTCGGCGCAGATGCGGTTCCTCAGCGATTCGAACCAGGTGCGGGCGGCCTGCTGTTGCGGGTCCAGGATCAGGGTCATTGCGGGAAACTTCCAGTCTGGCGAAGGGCCTCTGCTACCGCGATGCCCGTGGAAACGGCGATGTTCAAGGATCGAAATCCCGGCGCCATCGGAATGCGCACGCGCACGTCCGCCAGATCGCGGACGGCATCGGGCACGCCCGCGCTTTCCGACCCCATCAGCAGAATGTCGTCGGCGCGGAACTCGACATCGGGCAGGCGCTGCGAGGCGTGGCTGCTCATCAGCATCAGCCGCCGGCCTTCGGCCCTGCGGCGGGCGTCGAACGCCTCGAAATTGGCGTGGCGGGTCACATCGGCCGATGCCCCATAATCCATCGCCGCCCGTTTCAGCTTCGCGTCGGAAAAGGCGAATCCCGTCGGCATGATGATGTCCACGGGCACGGAAAAGCAGGCGGCAAGGCGCAGGATCGCGCCCACATTGCCGGCGATTTCGGGTTGATAAAGGGCGATACGCATGCCCCGCGCCATAGAACAGCGCGGTTAATTCTCCTAGCCTGTCTAAAAGGCTTGGCAAATGGCGCATCCTACGGTTATCAGGCCTGCAAATCGCGCCCGGGGGAAAGGCGCGCCCTTCTGCTTGGGCGCCGCGGCTCTCCCGATACCATAGCCATAAATGGGCAATGCGGCGGGGTCAGGGACGTTCTTGCAAGGGTTGAAGTGCATGGCGATCGTTGAACATGTGGAGAGTGAGGGGGCGGCCGTCTCCGGTGGAGGCGGCGGCGACGGCGTGCGTCGTCGCGATTTCATCAACATCGCCGCGGTGAGCTTTGCCGGGGTGGGGGCGGTCGCGGTGGTCATACCGCTGGTCGACCAGATGAACCCCAGCGCCGACGTGCTGGCGCTGGCTTCGACGGAGGTCGACCTGTCCGCCATCCAGCCGGGCCAGGCGATCAAGACGACATTCCGGTCGCAGCCGCTGTTCGTCCGGCACCTGACCGACAAGGAAATCGCCGAAGCCGACAAGGTCGATCCGGCCAGCCTGCGCGATCCGCAGACGCTGGAGGAACGCACCGTCGACGGCAAGAAGCAGTGGCTGGTCACCATGGGCGTCTGCACCCATCTGGGCTGCGTGCCGCTGGGCGCGGGCGAGGGCGAGAACAAGGGCGAATATGGCGGCTATTTCTGCCCCTGCCACGGGTCTTCCTACGACACTGCCGCCCGCATCCGTAAGGGCCCCGCGCCCAAGAACCTGGAAGTGCCGAAGTTCAGCTTCACTTCCGACACCGCCATTCTCGTGGGTTGAGGGGGACTGTCATGAGCTTTCCATGGGCTGAACATTATACTCCCAAGCATCCCGCGATGCAGTGGATCGACGAGAAGCTGCCTTTGCCGCGCCTCGTCTACAATGCCGTGGGCGCCGGTTATCCGGTGCCGCGCAACCTCAACTATTTCTGGAACTTCGGCGTCCTGGCCGGGCTGGCGCTGGTGATCCAGATCGTCACCGGCGTGATCATGGCGATGCATTACGGCGCCAACACGCTGGTCGCCTTCGGCACCGTCGAACAGACGATGCGCGACGTGAACGCGGGCTGGCTGATGCGCTATGCCCATGCCAACGGCGCCAGCTTCTTCTTCATCGTCGTCTATCTGCACATCTTCCGCGGCCTGTTCTTCGGTTCCTACAAGGCGCCGCGCGAGATGGTGTGGCTGCTCGGCCTCGTCATCTTCCTCCTCATGATGGCGACCGCCTTCATGGGCTATGTGCTCCCTTGGGGGCAGATGAGCTATTGGGGCGCGAAGGTGATCACCGGCCTGTTCGGCGCGATCCCCGTGGTGGGCGAGCCGATCCAGACCTGGCTGCTGGGCGGTTTCGCCCCCGGCAACGCCTCGCTCAACCGCTTCTTCTCGCTGCACTTCCTGCTGCCCTTCGTGATCGCGGCCGTCGTGATCCTGCACATCTGGGCGCTGCATATTCCGGGTTCCTCCAACCCGACCGGCGTGGAAGTGAAGGGTCCGCAGGACACCGTGCCGTTCCACCCCTATTATACGGCGAAGGACGGTTTCGGGGCGGGCGTGTTCCTGATCCTGTTCGCGATCCTGCTGTTCTATGCGCCCAACTATCTGGGCCATCCGGACAATTATATCGAGGCGAACCCGCTCTCGACGCCCGCGCATATCGTGCCTGAATGGTATTTCTGGCCCTTCTACGCGATCCTGCGCGCCTTCACCGTCGACTTCTTCTTCGTTCCGGCGAAGCTGTTGGGCGTGCTGGCGATGTTCGCGTCGATCCTGCTGCTTTTCTTCCTGCCCTGGCTCGACACCTCTCCGGTGCGGTCGGGCAATTACCGGCCGACCTTCAGAAAGTTCTTCTGGATCCTCATCATCGACGTGCTGATCCTGGGCTATTGCGGCGGTGCGCCGGCGGAGGAGCCCTATGTGATGATCTCCCAGGTCGCGGCGGCTTATTATTTCGCCCATTTCCTGATCATCCTGCCGCTGATCTCGCGCTTTGAAAAGCCGCTGCCGCTGCCCAATTCGATCACGGAGGCGGTGCTTGGCCGCGACGTCATCGAAGGGGAGCGGGAGGCGCTTCCGGGCATGGGCAGCGATCCGCAGCCGTCGCACGCCGGTTAAGGGGGATAAGACTAATGATACGCATCGGCGCATTTCTTGTCGGCCTCTTCTTCGCGGGCTGGCTGCTGGTTTCCTTTCTGGTGGGCGCGGTGGCCTTCGTCACCGAGCCGCCGGCGAAGACGGTGGAGCATGAGTTCCACCTCAACCCCAAGCATGTGTCCTTCTCGTTCGACGGGCCTTTCGGCAAGTACGACCAGGCGCAGCTCCAGCGCGGTTTCCAGGTGTTCAAGGAAGTCTGCTCGGCCTGCCACAGCCTGAAGTTCGTCGCCTTCCGCGACCTCAAGGGCATTGGTTATAACGAGGCGGAGATCAAGGCGATCGCCAAGCAATGGGCGATCAAGACCCCCGACGTCGATCCGAAGACGGGCGAAATGTCGACCCGTGATCCGATCCCGGCGGATTATTTCCCCAAGCCCTTCGCGAACAATGTCGCGGCTGCGGCGGCGAACAACAATGCCATCCCGCCGGATCTGTCGCTGATGACCAAGGCCCGCCATCATGGCAGCGCCTATGTCTATTCGCTGCTGACGGGCTTCCAGGCGCAGCCGGCCGAGTTGCTGAAGGAATTTCCGGACGCCAAGACGCCGGAGGGCCTGCACTACAACCCCTATTTCCCCAACCTGAACCTCGCCATGGCGCCGCCGCTGACGGCGGATGGGCAGGTGACCTATGGGGACGGCACCAAGGCGACGGTGGATCAGATGTCGCAGGACGTCGCGGCCTTCCTGACCTGGACGGCCGAACCCAAGCTGGAAAACCGCCGTCGCGCGGGCCTGGCGACGATCTTCTTCCTGCTGATCGCGACGGGCCTGGCTTACATGGCCTACCAGAATATCTGGGCGGACAAGAAAAAGGCCGCCTGATCGGGGCCTGAAACGGAACATCGAAGGGGGCGCGGGAAACCGGGCCCCCTTTCCTTATGAGGGCGAAGATGAGCGCTGACAGCCTGGCGGCCCTGGTCCGCACGATCCCCGATTTCCCCAAGCCCGGCATCCAGTTCCGGGACATCACGACATTGCTGGCAGACGCCGCCGGACTCGCCGAACTGGTCGAACAGATGGCGGCGGCGGCGCGGCCGCTCGACCCGGCCTTCATCGCCGGGATCGAGGCGCGGGGCTTCATCCTGGGGGCGGCGCTGGCCCATGCGCTGGGGGTGGGCTTCGTGCCGGTGCGCAAGAAGGGGAAGCTGCCCGGCAAGACGGTGGGCATCGACTATGTGCTGGAATATGGCACCGACCGGCTGGAACTGCATGAAGGGCAGATTCCCGATGGAGCGCGGGTGGTGCTGGTCGACGACCTTATCGCGACCGGCGGAACCGCGCTGGCGGCGGCGCAACTGATCCGGGAGCAGGGCGCGACGGTGCTGATGGCGCTCTTTGCCATCGATCTTCCCGATCTGGGCGGCATGGCCGCGCTGGAAGCGGACGGCGTCGCATCGGCAGCGATCATCGCCTTTGAGGGGCATTGACCAGGTTCGGGTCAGCCGCCTTAGATAAAGGGGAGTGAGGTCTCAACGGGGCCAATCCAGGACATTCCCCTCCCGCAGGCGGGAGGGGGAACGTCCGCTTCCTACCCATTGCACCCCAGGACGACCGCATCTCCTCAGCGCCCGAGCGCTCCTTCCAGCATATCCACCGCCTGCGCCAGACGCTCGTCCAACAGCGCCAGCAACTGGGTCCACCCCAGCATGTCCGCCAGTTCGCCCGGACCGTCCGAAATGCCGCGCAGGCCCATCACGGGAACGCCGAAGCGTTGGCAGGCGCGGACGACCGCGAAGCTCTCCATGTCGACCATGTCCGCGTCGATCGCGGCATAATCCTCCCCGCCGACGATGTTCGCCCCGGTCGACAGCCGAGCGGCGCGAAGTTCCAGCGGCACATGCAGCGCTATTTCGGCCGGGTGGTCGGAAAAGGGGGTCACGCCTTTCGGAAAGCCCAGGCGGGAAGCGTCCATGTCCCGCCAGGAGACGCTGGCGACCTGATAGACCTCCCCCAGGGTGCAGGTGCGCGATCCCGCCGAGCCCAGCGAAACGACCAGATCGGGCAGCGCGCCGTCCTGATCCAGCCGCTGGAGCGCGAGGCCGGTGTTGAGCGCCGCTTCCACCGGACCCACGCCGATCATCAGCGGATCGAAACGGGCCCTGAGATGAGGGCCATATTCGGCCTCTACCGCCATCACGAACAGAACCCGCTTGTCCGCGATCATTTCTCCCCGTGGCATGAAATCCCCCAGATCGGCCGATGTCAGGTCAAGGCAGGCGGGCGAGCAGCGCGCTCATCCCGTCATCGATGGTCAGCGCGGCCGTCCCTTCGATCAGCCAGCATTCGCCCCGGCGCCACGGTTCGCCGTCGATCGCGCCGGCGCCGGCCAGCGGGATGAACCAGGCCATCTTCTCTTCTATCCATTGCCGGCTTCCCGCCTCGCCCTGCACCAGGTCCAGGATGAAGGGCGCGTCGCCGCCCGCAACCAGCCTTTCCTCAGCCATGATCGGGACCACCCTGTCGGGCAGGGCGTAGGGGGCCGCCATGCTGACCGCCATCGCCTCCTCCAAATGCAGTTCGCGGGGCCGGCCATAATCGTAGAGGCGATAGGTCACGTCATTATTCTGCTGCACTTCCACCAGCGTCACGCCGCCGCCTATGGCATGAACCGTGCCGGCGGGAATATAATAGAAGCTGCCCGCGCGCACCGGCTTCCAGTCCATCAGCGCTTCGATGCTGCCGTCGAGGGCTGCGGCGCGCAGGGCGTCCGCCGTCAGGTCGCAGGTCAGGCCGATGCCCAGCCGCGCATCGGGTTCCGCGTCCAATATGTACCAGCATTCCGACTTCCCGCCCGCCAGTCCGCGCTCCCGCGCCTGCGCATCGTCGGGATGGACCTGCACCGACAATTTTTCGCTGGTGAAGATATATTTGACCAGCAGCGGCAAGGGCCGCCCTGCGCCTCCTTCCGGCGGCGAGAACCAGATTTCCCCGATGCGACGGCCATCGGACGGCGCGACGGCCGACGGAATGTCGACGCGGCCCCAGGGCTTTTCGACGCTATGGGCAAGCAGGCGGGTCGTGGTCATGCGGTTCCTTATGAACGGTCGTTGCCGGCAGGCAAGAGCCTCGATCCGGAAAGGAGAGGAATATCGGGCAGGCGGTCGGCGAAAAGGGGGCGCGACATCGCCACGGCATCGTCCTTCCCGTCGGAATCGGAAACGGTCCGTATCGATCTTCCCGTCTGGAAGTTCGTTCTTCAGTTGCTATATGCAACCAATCTGTTCGACGAGGATCGGAACATGAAACGGCCGGTGCCCCATGAATGACGTGATCGGCATGCTCTGCGGGCGGATATGGCTGCGGCTGGAGGGGCGGGTGGCTGCCCTGATCCTGCCTGCTTTGGCGACGGCGGCGTTCCTGATGTTCTTCGCCACGGCCTATCGGTGGGTCGACGACCTGCTGGTCGCCGGCGTGATCGCCATGGTCGCGCCGATGATGGTGCTGCCGTTGCTGCTCCGGCGGAGGGGCGTCAACTGACGCTCTCGCCCGCCAGCGCATCCATGGCCAGGGCGAGCGCGCCAAGAGGGCCGGCCTGATCGCCCAGCAGCGGCGTGGTGACGATCCGGCCGATGCCGGCCTGGTCGACATGGGGCAGATAGCCGCCCAGCAGCGCGACGACCTTCCGGCGGACCTGCTCCAGCAGGTCGGCCCGACCCATGCCCACGCCGCCGCCGATCAGCACCTGCCGGGCCGAGGTGCCGAGCAGGATGGTGGCGACCAGATGGGCGATGTCGCTGGCAACATCGTCCCATCGCGGGTCGGCGGGATCGATCTCATGGCCCGGCATGCCGAAGCGCCGGGCGAGCGCCGGTCCGGACACCAGGCCCTCTATGCAGTCGCCATGAAAGGGGCAACAGCCCGCAAAGCCATCGCCCGGAGCGCGCGGGACGCGGATATGGCCGATTTCCGGATGCATGGCGCCGTGCACGGTATGGCCGTTGAACGCGAACCCTCCGCCCACGCCGGTTCCGATGGTGATATAGCACAGGCTGTCGGATGGCGCCTCCCCCAGCGCGCCCGCGCCCCAGCGCAGCTCCGCCAGAGCGGCTCCGTTGACGTCGGTGTCGATCATCGCGGGGCAATCGAACGGCGCGGTCAGCGTGCCGAATATGTCCGCGCCCGCCCAGCCGGGCTTGGGCGTCGGCAGCATGACGCCGAAATCGGGCGCGCGGCGATCGAGCCGAATCGGGCCGAAGCTGCCGATCCCGATCGCCGCGATCGGAGCCTGCGCATGCCAGCGTTCCAGCACCGCCACGACCCTGGAAAGCGTTTCCCGCGGCGTCGTGGTCGCTATCGTCTCCCGGTCGCAAACCGTCGTGCCGCGTGCGCGGAGAACCTGCACCTTGGTCCCGCCCAGTTCGATTCCCGCCAGCATCGGTTCAGCATCCGTCATTGCCGTCCAATCACAAGGCCGCACCCCGCAAGTTCCGCGCCCACCGCCATTTGCGGCCTTATTCGACATTTGTGCAAGGGGATGGCGGCTTTTCCATTGCCGGCCGCTGTCAGGGCGGGAAGAACAGGGCAGGGCGCGAAACGGCGCAAGCCGATGATAGGGAGATAATGGATCATGATCGGGCAAAAACCATGCTTCAATCCTTCCCTGGTTGCCATCCGATGAGGGGGACGTCGTTCCTCTGCGCGCTGCTGCTGGCGGCTTCTGCCTGGCCGCTCGCCGCACAGATGCCTGCCGATCCGCTGGCCTTCGTCGATCCCCTGATCGGCACCGGCCCCGAAGGCCACACTTTTCCCGGAGCCTCCGCGCCCTTCGGGATGGTCCAGCTTTCGCCCGACACCGATGCGACCTGCCAGATCCGCGAATGCTATGCCCATGCGGCGGGCTACAGCTATCATGATTCGACGATCCAGGGGTTCAGCCATACCCATTTCTCCGGCGCGGGCCATTCCGACCTGGGCGACATATTGGTGATGCCGCAGGCCGGAGCGGTCCGGCTCGATCCGGGCGATCCCGAACGGCCGGGCTCCGGCTATCGCCAGCGCTTCTCGCACGACAGCGAGACGGCGAAGCCCGGCTATTACGCCGTGACGCTGGCCGACAGCGGCATCCGCGCCGAACTGACCGCGGGCGAGCGGGTGGGCATTCACCGCTATGCCTTTCCGGCCGGGCAGGAGGCGCATCTGCTGATCGACCTGCGCTCCTCTCTTTACGATTATCCGGGCAAGATCCTCTGGTCCGGGCTGCACCTGCACCCCGACGGCACGCTGACCGGATTTCGCGAGACGCGGGGATGGGCGGCCGGCCGCAAGCTGTTCTTCGCCATGCGCTTTTCCGCGCCGCTGAAGGACCATGCCTTCATCGACCGGGATCAGGCGGTTCCCTATAAAGGCTTCCAGGCGCCGGGGCGGGGCAGCGACGCGCTGGCCGAGAAGCTGGGCAAGGCGCTGGAGGCAAGGCTCGACTTCGGCAGGCTCCATGGCCCGTTGGAGGTCCAGGTCGCGCTTTCAGGGGTGGACGAAAGCGGGGCCATCGCCAATCTCGATGCCGAAGGCGCGGGTTTCGACACCGTCAGGAGGAGGACCGAGGACGCATGGCGGCAGGCGCTCGGGCGGCTGAAGATGGATGCGCCGGAGCCGATGCTCAGGAATCTCTACACCGCGCTCTACCATACGCTGCTGGCGCCCAGCATCTGGAGCGACATCGACGGGCGCTATCGCGGGCCGGACGATCAGGTTCATGTGGCGAAGGACTTTACCTTCCGCTCCACCTTCTCGCTATGGGATACGTTCCGGGCCGAACATCCCTTGCTGACGCTGGTCCAGCCGGAAAGGACGACCTCCGACGTCGTCAACTCGCTGATCGCCAGCCGGGACCACAGCCCGCACGGAATATTGCCGGTCTGGCAGTTCGCCGGGCGGGAGACATGGACGATGATCGGCTATCATGCTGTGCCGGTGATCGCGGACGCCTATCTCAAGGGCATAAGGGGCTTCGACGCGGACAAGGCGCTGGCCGCCATGGTCGCCAGCGCGGACCATGCGCCCTATGGCGGGCTGGGCGACTATATGAAGCTAGGCTATGTGCCCATCGACCGGGAGCCGGAGGCGGCATCGAAGACCGTCGAATATGCATTTGACGACTGGACCATAGCCCGCATGGCGCAGGCCATGGGGCGCGGCGACGTGGCCCAGCGCTTCCTGGCCCGTTCGGGCAACTGGCGCAACAGCTTCGACGCCAGCACCGGCTGGCTGCGGGCGCGCAAGGCCGACGGCAGCTTCCGCACCCCGTTCGATCCGACCGCGATCAACTATGGTTCGGATTATACGGAGGGGAATGCGTGGCAATATAGCTGGTTCGTGCCGCAGGATCAGGCGGGGCTGTTCCGCCTGCTGGGCGGCGATGCCAGGGCGATCGCTAAGCTCGACGCCATGTTCGAATATGACATGTCGAAGCTCGACTACAGCCATGCCGAGGATATTGCCGGGCTGATCGGCCAATATATCCACGGCAACGAACCCAGCCATCATGTCGCCTATCTCTACGCTTATGCGGGCGCGCCCTGGCGGACGCAGGCGCGGCTCAAGCAGATCGTCGAGACCCAGTACAAGCCGACGCCCGACGGGCTGTCGGGCAATGACGATCTGGGGCAGATGTCGGCCTGGCTGCTGTTCACGGCGCTGGGCTTCTATCCCGTCACGCCGGGGTCGAACCAATATGTCATCGGTCGCCCCTTCGTCCGACGCGCGGTACTGACGCTTCCCAACGGCAAGCGCTTCACGGTGGAGGCGGAAAATCTGACCGACGCCAATGTTTATGTAGGTGCGGTCGAACTGAACGGACGGCCGCTGCGGCGGAGCTGGATCGCGGACGGGGAGATTCGCAAGGGCGGGACGTTGCGCTTCAGCATGCAGGCAAAGCCGAACCGGAAATGGGGCAGGGGAGCGGGAACCCGGCCTTATTCGCTTTCTACCGCGCCGGCTGAGCGGTGATGGGCGTGGCAAGGATTGAACTTGCGACCCCTGCGATGTCAGGCAGTGGGAGAAGGGAAATTCTGTCAATAAATTCAATTTGATATGGAAATTGACAGATCCGCATTCCCTGAACTTGCTCAACTCAGTCATCGTTATCGCTCCTGCAATTTCAGGATGCATTCGGCCAAGGCAAGGTCAAGCTCACCCCGTGATGTTTGACGTGCTCCCCTGGAATGTGACCGATATTGAGTAGAGTCCGACACGAAGGAGTCGGACGGAATGAAGCACAGCAGGTTCAGCGAAGAGCAGATCATCGACAAGATCATCTCAATGTATGCGCGGCATGAGCACGCGGGAGATCACCGGGCATCTGCGCGAACTGTACGGCATCGAGGCCTCGCCCGATCTGATCAGCACGATCACCGACGCGGTGCTGGAGGAAGTGGCGGTCTGGCAACAGCGTTCGCTGGACCCGGCCTAACCGCTGGTTTTCTTCGATGCGATCCGGGTCAAGATCCGCGACGAGGGGATGGTTCGCAACAAGGCGATCCATATCGCCCTGGGTGTCATGGCCGACAGGACCAAGGTGGTCCTTGGGCTATGGCTGGAACAGAATGAAGGCGCCAAGTTTTGGCTGCGTCATGAACGAACTACGCAACCGCGGCGTTGAGGATATCATGCTGGCCGTCGTCGACGGCCTCAAGGGCTTCCCCGATGCCATCACCGCCGTTTTTCCCGAAGCGATGGTTCAAACATGCATCGTCCATCTGCTGCGCAACTCGATGGATTTCGTGGCATGGAAAGATCGCAAGACGCTTGGAACCGCCCTGAAGGCCATCTACCGTGCCGTCGATGCCGCGGCCGCTGAGCAAGCGCTGACAGCCTTCGAAGCGAGCTTCTGGGGACAGCGCTATCCCGCCATCGGCCAGAGCTGGCGCCGGCCTTGGCCCGAGGTCATTCCCTTTTCGCCTTTCCCGACGAGGTCAGGCGGATCGTCTACACAACGAATTCGATAGAGGCTTTGAACTCCAAGCTGCGCCGGGCCGTTCGAGCGCGGGGCCATTTCCCCAACGATGAGGCGGCCACCAAGCTCCTCTATCTGATCTTGAACCGATCGGAGAAAGAGTGGAGAATGCCGCCGCGTGAGTGGAACATGGCAAAGGCCCAATTTGCCGTGCTCTTCGGCGAACGCTTCATCAGGGCCATGACGGCCTGATGGTCAACCGCCTCGCCGCACACGAAATTCCTTACAGGCCTCTCCTGGTTGTAATCCTCTGCCCAAGCGGCGATCACCACCCGGGCATGGTCCAGGCTCAGGAACAGGGTCTCGTTGAGCAGCTCGTCGCGCATCCGACCGTTGAAGCTCTCGACGTAACCATTCTGCATCGGCTTGCCCGGGGCGATATAGTGCCACTCCACCCCGACTTCCCCGCACCAGGCGAGGACGGCGTTCGAGGTCAGCTTGGTGCCATTGTCGCTGACAATCATCCCAGGTTTGCCACGTCCGGCGATCAGCTCGCTGAGCTCGCGCACCACCCGACGCCCCGAGATCGAAGTGTCCGGCACCGCGCGCAGGCACTCGCGGGTTACATCGTCGACGATGTTGAGCACTCGGAACCGGCGTCCCGTAGCCAGCTGATCATGGACGAAGTCCAGGCTCCATCGCTGGTTGGGTAGCGCCAGAACCGGAGCCGGTGCCCGTGCGCCGATGGCACGACGCCGGTTGCACCTGCGTCGGACCGCCAGCTTCTCCTCGCTATAGAGACGCTGTGTCTTCTTCCGGTTGATCACCACGCCCTCCCGCCGCAGCAGGATGTGCAGCCGACGATAGCCAAACCGGCGGCGCTGCTGCGCAAGCTCGCGCAGCTTCGACCGAAGGTCAGCATCATCTTCCCGCTGTGACCGATAGCGCATGCTCTTCCGGTCAGCGCCGATAACACGGCACGCCCGCCGCTCGCTCATCCCCAGTACCGCCTGGAGACGAGCGACCGCCTCTCGCTTGGCAGCGGGCGTTACCAATTTTTTGCGAGAAGATCCTTCAGGCCGGCATTATCCAGCATCGCCTCGGCCAGCCGTCGCTTCAGCTTGGCGTTCTCGTCCTCAAGCGCCCGCAGCCGCTTGGCCTCCGAGACTCCAGACCACCATATTTGGCCTTCCAGTTGTAGATCGTCGCTTCCGACACGCCATGGCGACGAGCCAGGTCGGCAGTCTTCGCGCCAGCCTCCTGCTCCTTCAGCACGCCGATGATCTGCTCTTCTGTGAACCTTGCTCGCTTCATTCGTCCGTCCTTCCATCAGGCCAGACTCTAATCAAGCTTGGAGGAAAATCCGGGGGTCAGGTCAGGCGCAGGGGTGTACCATTGAGAGCATCCGATTCCTGATCGAAAAGACCGCCTGCTTGACCGTCTGCGCGACAGGATCAATGCACGGCAGGAAAAGGCGTTGACTCGCATGATGCGGAAGGATTGGACGGCTTCGTCGGAGGCCTGAGTGCCCACAATTATCGCACCATCACCGATGCCGCCTCGTCGACCGCAACCCGTGATCTAGCGGAACTTGTCAAACTCGGCGCGCTGGATCGGGTCGGCGAGCGGCGCTACGCGCGCTATCATCTGACAATTGTCAACAGAAAGGGCGATGTCGGCGCAGACGGGTAGCGATCCTGCCCGGCCCGGTCATCGCGGGTCAGATAAGCGCGGCGAAAATGTTCGACGCCTGCTTGGGCTTGCGCAGAGTATAATGGTGATGCATTTTCCGGATTGCTTTATGTCGTTCAAACGAAGCGTCTGGAACAGGGCGGCTTAAAGTGTCCCCGCATTCAGGACGGCGTAATGCGCCTTTCTGCCGCTGAACTGGGAGCACTCTTCGAGGGACTGGACTCGTGTCGGCTCCCCTTAACTAGGCTTGTTGATTTTTAGAGCGCTAGACAAGTGGTTCGAACGCAGATAGCGCCGACTTCGACACACCCACCACAGCAAGAGGAGACCGCCTAGGCTGATGATGGCACCAACCCGCTCCTGCCAGATGTAAATTCGCTCGACGCGATAATGACCGGGACGGGCATGGAAGCGGATGACGGGGCCTTGGTAAGGCACGACCTCATTGTTCCGCATGACGCGCCAGATCGGGAAAGCGGCGCGGCGCATCATCACCTCTCCCGCTCTGTTCACCGCCAGTTCGTCGCCTGCCTTGATGCTGCGCCACGCGCTGAGATCGGGCCAGCGATCGACTTCCCGTATGAACCGAGTGTTGAACCCCGCAGGAAGATACTCAACGGCATCAGGCAAATCGCGCGCTATCCTGGAGTAGGGCACCGGCTTGGTCAGATATTCTGCCGATTGCGGTATCCATTTTATATATGCGAACAGGGTCAGGCCCATTCCCAGACCCAAAAAGATGGGCTTGGGACGACAGGAGGGCATCGCCGTTATGGCAGCAAATTCGATGAGTCCCAGCAGCCGCCATGGAAATTGCGCGCGGCTGAACGGAGGAATGTCCCAGATGAAAGGGATGAGACCAAGCGCTGCCAAGCCTGCGATAAGGCTGATCAGGGTCCAGATGGAACGGGCGCCAAGAGAGAGTGAAATGAGTCCGATCACGAGCGCCGGAATGGAAAGCACCTGCAGCAGCGAGCCCGGTGCCAGCAGACCCCATGAGGAAGGTCGATACCAAGGCCCCCAGAGCAGTTGCGAGGAAACATGATCCTGCAGCGTGAGTGCAGGGAGCAGATAGAAGGCGGCCAGGCTTATGGCGAGTGCGCCGCTTGCAGCGAGAGGCCAGAAGACGCGGCGGTCCTGCATCATCCTGTGCAGCCCCAAGGGAGCAATCAGGAAGAAGCCGGTCAGCATCGCCATAGGCAGATGCGTCAAAATGAGGCCGCCATAGGAAAGTGTCAGCAGGAGAATGCCCCTGCGCTCAGGCAGGCGGGTGATTGCCAGAGCGATGGGCGGATACCAGATGAACGCCGCAAACTCCGCCAGTGCGCCGCGCACATAGAAGTCCATGAGATGATAAGGGGCTGCCATGTAGAGAATGGCGCCCAGCAGCGGATAGGTGCCCCGCTCAGAGAGCCAATGGTACATGGCGACGCCGGACAGCAACAGCACGACAAGCCCGGTCATGTTGATCGCGGCGAATGTGGAAAGGCCGAACGCATCGAAGGCGCCTGCTAACCAAAAGGTGATCGGCGGATAGAAATAAAAGGTGGGACTGCCCAATCCTTCAAAGCTATCCGGCAACCAGCGGGGGTAGAGGTTACCCTTCGCCATCTCGGCCCCGAACTGGCTGGTCCAGATATAATTGTAGCTAACCGAATGGGAGTCACCGGGACCCAGCAGAAGCGTCGGCAGCATGATGACCAGCGCTACCAGTGCGAGAAGGCCGACGTTCCAAACGCCGTTCCTGATCGTCATATTTTGCCATTCCCCATCACGAACATCCTCATTCGCTCGCAGAAAATGGTAAACATTATATTCACCTCCGCAGTTAGGTGATGGCTTGTTAACCATTTTCCGGGATAGCTTCTGCGCAAGGGGCGCCGACCCGCATGTGGGAATTAACGAGGAATGACCAAACCATCGCTACTGTCGATCGTCGTTCCGGTCTTCAATGAACAGGAAAGCATTTCGCTGTTCCTCGAGGCGGCGCGGCCTGCAGTCGCGCAAGCGCTTGGTCTCATGGGCGAGGACGCACAGGCCGAATTTCTGTTCGTCAATGATGGCAGCACCGACCGCACCGGCGACATATTGGCGATCCTGGCTCGGCTGAACGCCGACGTTCATTATGTCGCCTTGTCGCGCAATTTCGGCAAGGAAGCCGCCTTGGCCGCAGGCATTGACCGAGCAAGGGGAGACGCGGTCATCCCGATCGATGTTGATCTTCAGGACCCGCCAGAGGTGATCGTCGCAATGGTGCGCCAATGGCTGGCGGGCGCGCGGGTGGTGAATGCCAGGCGTGTCGATCGATCGAGCGACGACTGGTTCAAACGGTGGAGCGCGCAAGGCTTTTATCGTCTGATCAACCGCTTGTCGGATCATCCCATTCCCGAAAATGTCGGTGATTTTCGATTGCTGGACCGACAGGCGGTGGACGTGATCAAGCAATTGGGTGAACAGGCGCGCTTCAACAAGGGTCTGTTTTCCTGGGTGGGCTTTAGCGTCGCTACCGTCGATTATGAGCGCGCGCCGCGCGAGGCGGGGAGCAGCAAGTGGCGGCTTGGCAAGCTTTGGGCGCTGGCGATTGATGGCATTACCGCTTCGACAACCATGCCGCTGCGGATCTGGTCCTATATCGGCGGCAGCATTGCGCTGATGGCGTTCGCCTATGCCGCGTTCTTGGTTCTGCACACACTGTTCACCGGAGTGGACACCCCGGGCTATGCCTCGATCATGGTCGCCGTGCTGCTGCTGGGCGGTCTCAATCTGATGAGCCTCGGCATCATTGGCGAATATCTGGGCCGCGTCGCGCAGGAAGTGCGCCATCGGCCGCTTTATGTCGTGGCCGAGGAAAGCGAACCCGTTGTTTCGCCTGCCGCTGAAATCCCCACAGAGGAAGAAATATGGATCGATCAGCCTATGCGAGCATGAGCGCGCAGGAGCAGGATCATTGGTGGTTCGTTGCTCGGCGCACCATCATCGACAGCCTCGTTCGCGCCCATGTTCCTCTCCCCTCAAAGGCGCGCATATTGGAAGCGGGTTGCGGCACTGGCGGCAATCTCTCCCTGCTCGCGCAATATGGCGCTCTCGACGCGATGGAATATGACGCCGATGCCCGCGGCCACGCTTCCGCGCGAGCCCTGTGCCGGGTGGAGGCAGGGGCCTTGCCCGACGCGATCGGGTTCGGCGACGCTCGCTATGACCTGATCGCATTGCTCGACGTACTGGAGCATATCGATGCGGACACGGCTTCGCTAAAGGCTCTCGGCGCAAGGCTGGCGCCGAACGGACGGCTGCTGCTGACCGTGCCTGCCGCGCCCTGGCTGTGGTCGGACCATGACGAACTGCATCATCACAAGCGCCGGTACACCCATGCCGGCTTGTTGGATGTCATCCGCGCCGCTGGGCTGAAAGTCGGGGTCTCAGGCTATTTCAACAGCCTGCTGTTCCCGCTCGCAGTTGCTCAACGTATGGCCCACCAGCTGTTGGGCCGCGACGCGCCGCTGGATGCGCGACCGTCGCCGCTCGTCAACGCCGCACTGCAGCGGGTTTTCGCGGCAGAGCGGCATTTGCTCGGCCGTGTTTCTTTTCCAATCGGCCTGTCACTTTACGCCATCCTGTCCGCCTGACGCCGCTTTCCGCGGATCCGACGAGCGAGGCCAACTTCCGTTCCAGCAGCGCGCTGGCTCGTTCGCCGATGCATGAGCCGGACGAAGGGGACGGATGAGTGCGGGAACCTTATCCACCGGAGCCAGGTAGGAACCCCTTGGGAAGGTAGCGAAGGTCTGATCCCAGGCCTTGAAGAAGCTGCAGCGCACCTCTGGCGCTGGAGGATTGATGAACGCCCGCCGAATCTCGGCAAAGCCGGTCATGCTTCCGATCGCTAGCACCGCCACCAGCCAGCGACGCATCGTCGCCTGCTCGGCCAATTGATCGCTGACCATCGCCGCAATCAGTGCCAGCGCCGTGATCGATCCTCGCATCATGAAGTCGTTCGACCATCCGACCTGCACAAAAGGAACCAGCATCAGCCAGATAAAGGCCAGCCACAGGCTGTCCCGACCGAACCGGATCGACTTTCCGGCGATCAGCAGCGGAACAAGGAAGGGCAGCGTTTCGAGTGATTGAAATATCAGCCATTGGACGAAAGGAACGGGCATGAACCGGATGCCGACATCGTCACCGGCGGCGCCGAGATAGACGAGCATCGGAAGGCTCAGGAGCAGAACGGCGGCGGGAATCAGAATATCCCGCCACTGAAGCGCGCGAGCGATCAGCATTCTAGCCCCCGCCAAGGCGACGAAGGGCATGGCCGCTAAAAGTCCCAGCGGCGACCAGAGCGCCGTCATCGGCAGCAACGCCAGCCAGGGCGCCAGCGGCATCCGCCTGTCCCGCCATAGCATATAGCCGACCGCGCCGACCCATGCGGCGATGGCGTGTTGCGGCACCCAGAAGAGCAAGGTGATGGTCGAGGAATATTGGAGGAAGGCCCAATCTTCCATGTGACCGGTGAGCGTTCCCTGCACGAGGAGATCGCCGATCGCGTCCATCCCGGAGAAACAGAGGAATACCGCCAGAGCGACGAGGCGTGAACGACGGTTGGGAAATAGCTGGCTGGCCAAGGCGAGCAGCAGCGCGACCAGGGTCGCATTCTGCAGGAGCAGGGCGATGTCTCCCGCTCGCGGACCGAATGCCTTGAACATGAGGGCAGGCACCAGGAACATGCCGATCGGCGCACGCAGCAGGTCCGGCTCCGGCCGAGTCGTATAGACGAACGGCCAGGAATTGATCCCCATATCCCGCAACACGGCGAAGCGCACCTGCCAGTCCACATTGGCGTAGAAAAACCGCCCTTCGCCGCTCAACAGCAGCAGGGTGAAAGCAATGAGAAAGCAGGTCAGCAATGTGCCCAGGTTCAGGCGACGCGTATCGCTGACCTCATTGATCACCTTGACGGTGAAGAAACAAAGCCCCGCCAGCAGCATGCCGCCGAGTGCATAAGCCCATAGGGGCGCGATATCGAGAAAGCGCCAGAGCAGCAGCTGACTGCCACCCATCCACCCCACCAGAAACGCCCAGATCCAGCCTTGCGCGACCGAGGCTGCCCGCCATTTCCGGTCTGACGAAGTGACTATATCGACGCGGTTGGACGGCTCAGCGATATGAGCCAAGGCTGATGCTTCCCCCATGCCGCCGGTCCTAACGGCTTTTAGGTTGCGGGTCGATAATGCGCATAGCGGTCTGGCCTTCTCCAAAAGGGGTCCTTGATGACACCTATTTTCAGATCCGTGGAAGCGGCAGCCTATGCTGTAACCTGCAAATCGACTCCTTAACCTTTAAGCAGGAGCTTTTGGTTAACATGTCCTTGCCGAACGGTTAGAGAGAAAAGATATGCAGCTGGTCAAGCGTTCCTATTCCCATGTCATGCACGTTTGCGCCAGACTTGGACCGTTGGAAAAGCTTCTACATGAGGCGCGCGACAGGGATCCGTATCGCTGGCATCGTTGGGCCGCATCCCTGCTCGCCATTCATGATGTGAAACGCATGGTCGCGCTCGACCTCCCTTGGTGGAATGTTCAGGCCACCCGGGAAGTAGAAGCATTCCTCGCTGGGCGTGCCAAGGCACGGGTATTTGAATATGGCGCGGGAGCAAGCACTGCATGGCTGGCACGTCGTGCGGCCACTGTGACTTCCGTCGAACATCATGCCGAATGGCAAAAACTGATCTCTCCCATAATAGAACGGCTTGGTAACGCGCAGCTTTGGGGCAAGGAACTGGCAGGCGACGCCTATATTGGGGCGATTGACGAAGCCGGCGGTGAATTCGACCTGATCGTCATTGATGGCCGCCGCCGTGTCGAATGCTTGGCACGCGCACTGCCGCATTTAAGAAAGGACGGTCTCGTCCTCTTCGACGATTCTGGCCGCCGCCGCTACCGCGCAGCCATCCGGAACTGCGGCTTGAAGGAAGAGCGACATTTCGGTCGTTCCTACTGTGTGCCATATCCTGATTTTACCAGCATCCTCCATGTCTGAAGCAGGGGATGTACCTGGCGCGTCCATCCTTGGCAGGGCAAGCCGCTGGGCAGGCGGCGCAGTGCTGGTTGCCAGTCTCGGGTTTATCGGTGATCGGCTCTGGCACCTGCAATGGTCGAGCCTGCAGGACCATACCTCCTGGCCGTTCGCCATTGGTTTAGCAGGGGCCTGTGCATCTTTTGCTGCAGCCGACCATGCGCTGGCTAGAGCTTGGGTTGCGACTAGCGATCCCATTGCCTTGGTGCCGAGGCGGGATCTGGTCCGCGCCTACGCCCGCGGTATTCTCATGAAATATCTTCCTGGTTCAATATTCCAATATGTAAGCCGCCATGCTGGAGGGCGCCAAGTCGGCCTTGCTCATGGCCAGCTTGTTCGTTCGACTGTCACGGAGGTCGGACTGCATGTTGTTGGAAGCCTCACCGTCGCGGCTCTGTGCCTGCTCACCAATCGCATGCCCTTTATGGCTGGTGCAGGCGCGGTCATCCTGATTGCAGGAGCAACGGTGACGCGCCGCCCATTGCTTATTGCCCTTGCCCTCCAGATTGCGGCCTTTGGACTGTTCGCGTTGGCAGCCGTGCTGGTCGGGGCGTCTATCCTGCCCAGTGGGACGGGGCTCGGCCAATTCGCCGCCCTGTTTATGCTGGCTTGGCTTGCCGGCTTCGTCATCCCGGTTGCGCCAGGAGGACTGGGCGTTCGAGAGGCAGCTTTGTTGGCACTGGCTGGTGACGGGATGTCTGCGACAAGCCTGCTTGCCGCAGTTCTTGCCTTGCGGGTCGCTTCCCTTGGAGGCGATCTGACCTATGGGCTTGGCACCATGGCGGTCACGCGTTCGAAAACAACGGGAAAGCCGTTCAGAACGGCATGAAGTAGGGTTCTTTAGGCGGGTTGGAGACTGGCTTAGCAAGCCTGTTACCCCATAGCAGCCGCGCACTTTCTTCCTCGGCAGACAAAATATATGTTCCCCGGTTTAAGGTTATGACTTCATCCTTGGCGAAGCGACGGCCCTCAATGATCATTGCACCGTCGCGAACCGTATACGCTCCCGGCACCCTCACATTCCATTTCACGGGGCGGTTGCCAGTCGTCACAATCTTACCCGCTATCCAAAATGGACCCCAGAACGGAACATAGGTATCTCGGATCGCGGCGAGGTCCTGCGGCAGCAGAACGCCGACCTTATTCTTGGTGCGGAGCGCATCGTCGAACATCCAGTCATTCTTGACCAGCAGTGGCACGGGTTCACGCTTCATCGCTTCAACCATGCTTGGCAGATTACCCGTTAGATAATGCTGAATGCCCCATGGCGTCATGAAGATGTTCACCTTCGGAAAGGTGCCCAGCATCGCGCAGGCGTCAAAATAGGAAACCCCTTTGGGGAAAAGCCGCTCTGCCTCCCGCTGTATCTGGCGCTGACGCTCTGTCGTATTCTCCGGTTCGATGACGAGCACTGCACTAGCACATAGTAGCATTACTCCAGCGATGAAGCGTGCTCCATATCGGCGCTGCGCGACCGCGATCGCTGGACTTGCTGCCACCGCCACGGGAGCCATCATGAAAACATAATAATAGGGTGCCGTGTTCTGATAAAACAGCAGCGTGGTAAGCGGTAGCCACATGCCCGTCAGCGCTATCTTGTGCGCATTGCTGCCGCTTTCGCGCCAAATCACGGCAGGTGCGGCGAGTGTCGCGATGGCAAGGAGGGGGGAGGTGATGGCGAAAACGAAAATGAACCAGCGATAGAGCGGATTGCCCAGCGTGAACATGCTGCTGCCCGCGCGCGAAACAAGATTGCGGGCCTCGTCACCGCTTTCTTCACCCAACGTTCCGGCGTGCAAAGCGTAAATAAGCGCCGCGAACGACATCACGCCGAAAGCCAGTACAACGAGCCGCACAAGATCCTCGCGCTGCCGTCCGCCTTCTGTCCACAGTAGCCAGGCGATGCCGACGAACACCGGTGCGTACAGCATCGTCTTCACGGTAAGTACGGTCGATGTCCCGGCCAACAAGGCGGCAGCCAGCATGGTGGGCGGGCGCAGCCCCCAGCGGAGCAATAACCACGCAGACGTCATCAGCAGCGCCGTCGCGGGTGGATCGAAGCGAAATGAGGTGCCATGCCGAAAAATGAAACTGGCGCTCAGGTAGGCGAGGGCGCAGAGCAGTCCCGTCGTCCGGTCGGTGAAACGCGTCGCCATCCCTGCGATGCAAGCCAGCGTAGTCAGTTCGCAGGCCAGCATGAATAAACGGATGATGATGATGTGTTCAACGCCCAGCCCTGGTAATCCGGGCACCCAGACAAAGGCCCTTGTGTACAGGGTTTGGAGTGGCTCGGTCAGTGTGCCGTTCGCCAATTTGACGACTTGACTGTAGTGATAGAATTCATCCCAGTTGATTGCCCGGTTGAGCACCAAAGGTAGTTGCAGGGCCAGAGTCGCCAGCAGGGCCGCGACGACCCATCTGAGCGCCTTGCCTTCGGATGTGGTGCGCCCCGTCGCAAGCGGTGGGGATTGTTCGATGGCGATATCCATGGTCAGGCGATCCGACGCCCAGTAAGGGGCGCCTGCTCCTCCGCAGGCTGCGCATCCTGTATCAAAACCAACCGATCTTCTATCCGGCGCAGATGAACCAGATTGGCTTCGATCAGCTTGCGGTTGGCGGCGATCAGATCGGCCAATATGCCCATGACAGCAATGAGCGCACCAAGCACCAGCAATGCACCGCCCAGTACCAACGATTGCACATGACCCTGTCCATCGCCGGACAGATAGAAGAACAAGAATCTTACGATCGGCATCATCCCTATCAGGATGATCAGCGCGCCTGTTCCCACAAAAACCCGCAGCGGATTGTAGGTTGTGTATGCCCGCGCCATGGTGATGCCGGTATTCAGGATGAAACGCGGAATTGACTTGAACAGCCGGGATGGCCGCAGCGTCGCGTTTGTGCTGATGGGCACGCTGCGGATCGCCAACCGTTTGCGGCCAGCCTGGATCAGCATGTCCGTCGTATAGCTGAACTCCGTCGTGATATTGATGCGTGTCGCCGCTTCTCGGCTGATCGCGCGAAAGCCGCTCACCGCGTCGTTGATGTGCGTGTTTGATAGGCGCTGAACCATCGCGCTGCCCAGTTGCTGCAGATGGCGCTTGATAAGACCGAAATGAGCATTGTTCGCGACCCCGCGATCCCCGATCACGATATCCGCCTCGCCGGCCAGAACCGGCATGACGATCTTTTCGATGTCTTGACCAGCATATTGGCCGTCTGCGTCAGTGTTGACGATGATGTCCGCGCCGGCGCGCAATGAGGCATCAATACCGGACCGGAAAGCATCAGCCAGCCCTCGGTTCGTGCGATGGCGCACAATATGATGGACCCCGCATCTGCTTGCAACCTGCGCGGTATTGTCGACGCTGCCGTCGTCAATCACCAGGATTTCGATCGTATCGATACCTGGAAGCTGGCGAGGTAGCGCAGCAAGCGTCTGAGGCAAATCTTCCGCCTCGTTGAAACATGGAATCTGAATGATCAGCTTTGTCACGCTCGCCCCCCGAGCAGAATAGCCCGCCCCGTCCGGGGTTTCGCACGAGCCGTTCTGAGGAAGCGTAAACTATGAACATTATCAGCTCAACCTCAAAACCCGGCTGAGCAAATGCCGGGGCAAGGCAGACCGGCAACGCTGCCTAGCGCGGGGGAAGGTCGAATCGAAGGACTGGTCGATGCTTCATCGGCGAGGACGAGTTCACGGATAGCATAGTGCCCTGGGTTGGACTTGTAACGGTTTTGCGCCGGTCACCTGAGAGTTCAAGGCTCTTTCAAGGAGACCGACGAGATGATCAAGCATAGTGAAGAGTCAAGCAGGAGGCGGTGCGCGTTGCGCTGACCAGCGGGTTGCCGCGCGAGCGGGTCGCGTCGGATTTGGGGATTGGCAAGTCGACGCTGAACTAATGGGTTTCGCATTATCGTCCGTCTGACTTGGTGGCAGCGCCGCAGGCAGATCTGGCACGAGAGAATGAACGGCTTCGCCTTGAGAACCGCGTGCTTCGGGAGGGGAGGGAAGTCCTAAAAAAGGCCACCCAGTTCTTCGCGAGCCAAAGGCCGTGAGGCTCGCCTTTGTGCACAGTTGGCGGCATCGTTGGCCGGTGGAGTTGATGTGCCGTGTCTTGCAGGTCAGCGAGCGCGGCTATCGGTCCTGGCGCTCACGCCCGATCAGTCGCCGGGAGCGCACGGATATGAAGGTTCTCGCCCATATCAGGGAGCAATATAGCCTGAGCCTCGGCAGCTATGGTCGTCCGAGGATGACGATGGAGTTGAAGGACGCAGGGATCAATGTCGGCGAGCGTCGCGTAGGGCGGCTGATGCGGATCAACGGGATCAAGTCGGTCCGACCCGCAGGCACAGCTGCCATCTTCCAGTACATCAACGGCTTCTACAATTCCCGGCGTCGCCATTCATATCTGGGCGGCATCAGCCCACTCGCCTTTGAGGCCAAGGTGGCATAATGAGATAGGTGGCCGGCACAAAACCGTTACAAGTCCAGTCGGTCTGATCAGCGCCCTTGCCACGATAGTGGTAGCTCGATCGTTCCGCCCGGAGCACAGCGCAGGCCCACCGGATACTGACCTGCCAGGTGCCGCGAACGTCATCGACCAGTTGGCACCGCTGATCAGGCCTCAAAGCTTTCGCGAGACCACATCCTGCAGCATCGCCTTGTCCAGGCTGAGGTCCGTCACCAGACGCTTGAGCTTGGCGTTCTCCTCCTCGAGCTGGCGCAGCCGCTTCATCTCCGACGGCATCAGCCCCGCGTATTTTTGCGCCAATTGTAGTAGGTCGCCTCGCTGATCCCGGCCTTGCGGCACACCTCGCCGACCGACGTCCCGTCCTCAGCCTGCTTCAGCACGAAGGCGATCTGCGCCTCCGAAAACTTCGTCCTCTTCATCGTTCACTCCGTATCCTGACCCTCCGATCATAACTGGAATTTTCCAGCTCCAAACGGTCCAGGATTGCGGGTGCAGGTCAAACGTCACGGGGTGAGCTTAACACCTTCCGAAAGTCGCACCACCTCACTCTTTAGCGTGGCGGCAGTCTGCTCTTGTCCGGAGACTAGTAAGAGCTTAATGCCGCAATCGGTCTCTCTGGCCGGAGGAAATTAGCGTTTGGATATGCACCACGATACTCAGCTCCAGCTCCAGGCTGACGAAGCAAAGCGGCCAAAAAAGATCATTGAACGCCTGAAGCATTGGCGCGGATTCTGCTTGTTCGTGATTGTTCCGTCCCTGCTGGCGACGATCTATTTCGGATTGATCGCTTCGGACGTGTATGTCTCGGAGTCTCGCTTCATCATCAAGTCGCCTGATCGCAAGCAAGGCTCGATCTCCTCGCTCGCCGGTCTGATACAGACCACCGGGCTATCTGCTGGCCAGGAGCAGACCAAGGAGATCATGGATTATCTCCGTTCGCGCGATGCGTTGCGCGACCTGAGCAAACGCGTCGATGTCCGCGGGATTTTCATGTCCTCTGCGGCTGACCCGATCAGCCGATTTCCAAAGATTTTTGATAAAGATAACTTTGAACATCTTTATGATTATTACGGGTCCATGATGGATACCCGTCTCGATCATGAGACCGGTATGGCCGTACTGAAGGTTAACGCCTATGATCCAGCCCAAGCCCAGGTTTTGAATGAAAACCTGCTGCAGTTGAGTGAGGGACTCGTTAATCGTTTGAACGAGCGAGCCAGTACCAAGACGATCCAGGAGGCGGCAGATCGCGTTGCAGCGGCGGAAGCCCGGGTGCGGAAAGCGCGCGCTGACTTGAGCCAATACAGGAATAAATCCGAACTGCTCGACCCCAAGCAACAGGGCATGGGCGTGCTGGAGGTTTCCAACCATTTGATCGCACAAGAGGCTGCTCTTCGCGCGCAGCTTGCTGAAGTTCAGCGGGTCACGCCAGGCCACCCCTCCATTCCAGCCCTGCGCCAGCGCATCGCCGCTCTCTCTGAGCAAATCGCCTCTCAGACGGGCCGCGCTGTAGGTACCCCGACAGGCATCGCTTCAAAGTTGAGCGGATATGAAAATCTGGTGGTTGAACAGGAATTTTCCACCCAAATGCTGACAGCCGCCAATGCTTCGCTTGAACAAGCCCGCGCGGATGCTTTAAAGCAGCACTATTATCTGGAGCGGGTTGTTCAGCCAAACAAGCCTGACGATGCGCTTCTGCCAGCGCGGCTCAAGGAAATTTTGACTGTCATTTTTGCAAGCCTGTGCCTCTATCTGATTGGATGGATGCTGGTGGTTGGTATTCTAGAGCACGCGCCGGAAGACTGATGAAACGCTTGAAAGACGGCTTGCGCATCCAGATGCTGGTGGTGAAGGCGCTGATGATCCGCGAACTCACCACGCGCTTTGGTCGCGAGAATATCGGCTTTCTGTGGCTCATGGCAGAGCCGCTCATGTTTGCTGGACTGGTAGGCCTTGTTTGGACCCTCATGAAGGGTACCGAAATGCATGGTATTAGCGTGGTTGCCTTTGTGGTCAGCGGCTATGTTCCATTGACATTCTTCCGCCATGGAGTGAGCAAATCGGCGAATATCTTCGTCGCCAACGGCGCACTTCTCTATCATCGCCAAGTAAAGATCCTCGATTTCATTTTCGTTCGTGTACTGATCGAGATGATCGGTTCGATGATGGCCTTCGTCTTCATTGCGGTCATTTTGGGATATTTTGAACTATTTCCGATGCCGCACGACTTGGGGTATCTGCTGGCGGGTTGGGGTATCTATGTCCTGTTCGTATTATCGATCTGTACCGTGATCGCTCCCTTGTCCGAGGTTTCCGAGCTCGTCGAAAAGCTGATCCCGGTTACCACCTACATCGCTATACCTTTTTCGGGTACATTCAATCTTGTGTCCTGGCTTGCGCCTGAGGCGCGTTCGTTCCTCATGTGGTCGCCTATGGTGAGCGGGATGGAGCTTATGCGGTACGGCATTTTTGGCTCTGCAATGCAGCCTTATTACGACATATCCAAAGCGATTACCGTTTCGGTATGTTTCCTTGCTATCGGTCTTCTCATGTGCCGTCGAATACGGCGAACGCTGGTGATTGGATGATAATCTGTCAGGACGTTCACAAACGGTATCGGAGCGGTCATAGAATCAAGACCGTCCTTCAAGGCGTGAACTTCACCATCAATCCAAAGGACCGGATCGGCCTTCTGGGGCGGAACGGGGCAGGCAAAACGACCCTGATCAAGCTCATCGGCGGGGTGGAAATGCCGACCTCAGGCAAGGTTATTCGGTCGATGCGCTGTTCCTGGCCATTAGGGTTCAATGGTGGATTTCAGGGCAGCATGACGGGCTATGACAATGCCCGCTTCATCGCGCGCATCTATAACAAGCCTTATGATGAGATGCGCGATTTCATCGAGGAATTTACCGAACTGGGTAGCCAGCTGCGCATGCCGGTCAAAACCTATTCGTCAGGTATGCGTGCCCGACTGGCATTCGCGCTTACATTGGCAATTGAGTTCGAATGCTACCTGATCGACGAAGTTATCATGGTCGGTGACCGCAACTTCCAACTTAAGTGTCAGGCCGAGTTCTTTGAAAAACGGCAGGATCGGGCACTGCTTCTCGCATCGCACAGCGCGGATTTTATCGAGCGCTACTGTAACCGCGCCATCATCCTTCAGGATGGTACGGCGACAGTTCATGAGGATGTCAAGGAAGCGCTCCAGATTTACGCGGCCTTGTGAGTTACAAGGGTATCCCACCGGTCAGGCTGAGCGATGACCGGCAACTGCAATCCGATCAATCTGTTCGTCTGATCCAGCGCTGATGAGTGAAGTGGACGCCTGAGCACCGCGCATAAAATCCTTTATCTCGGTCGTGGAGATGCCTTCGGTTCTTGGAAGATATACCACCTTTACCAAGTCAGACAGATCGTCGAATTTCCCTGTCCAATCATGGCCCATTCCAAATATATCGGCCTTTTCCCTTATTATATCTTCCCTTTTCTGTTCCCAGTTGTCTTCAGGAAATACATCAGAGACGTACCGGCACGACAGAAGAATCTCTCGCCGATGTGCATAGGGTACAACCGTTTTCTTCCCTTTCAAATTATTGAACTCGTCAGTTGAACATCCGATGACGAGACGATCTCCTAAGCTCTGCAAACGCTTCAACAGGCGGACATGACCAAAATGAAAAAGATCAAATGTCCCATATGTAATAACTGTTACCATTTAGGATCCCTTTTTGATTTGCATGATTTTATCACTGTTAAGAACATTTTTTTGAAATATTTCAGCTATATCATAAGATGAAAAATTATTAATCGCCGTATCGCGAGCCACCGATCCTATATGCTCCCGGAAGCGGGCATCTTTTGCGAGTTTCAGGGCAGCGTGCGTCCATTCATCTGGTGTTCGCGCAACCAGGATATTATTGCCATCGTGCATGAGGGTTGTGCCCGACGCCGGGGGGGGTGAGGTGATGGTTGGAACCGAATGCAATCCAGCCTCAAAAAATCCAAGCTCGCCTTGGTGAAGTGCGCCTGCCGCGTGAGGTGCGAGGCAGATGTCCATTTCCTCGAGCAACTCGTGAAACGCGTCATGGCTTAGATGAGGGTGGTAGACCCAGCCTTCCGGCAAAGCCTCCCATCCTGATGCCTCGTAAGGCAGGCCAACAATGTGGAATTCCACGTCCTCGATCTCTGAACGGATCCCGCCTGCAATCACGCGCAGCGCTTGAAGGCTGGAGCTGTGATTCGCATCATCTGCAAGATAGCAGATGCGGATAATGTCGTTCCGGCACTTCGGCTTGCCCTTCGAATAGCGAGCGATGGTGGCAGCGCTCAGCGAATAAGGGACATAGGTTGCCTGGTGGCCCTTTCTCTCCAGCAGGTCGGCCAAGCCCGGTGTCGCGGCGGTAAGGTGGGTTGCAGATTCGATGAGTTTCCTGAGATTTGCCGATTGCAGCCGCATTGCTGGCTGTCGCTCAGGATTCATTTTGTAGAATGCTGCCTGTTTCAGTAGTTCGCCATCGACTGAAACGTCAGCAATATCGACGACGACCTTCTTGCCGGATCGCCGAAAAGCTTCGGCTAGGTCCAGCATCTGATCGGTAATAGTAGCGCCACAGAATATCAGGACGTCTGCCTGTGCTGCATGGTCGATCGACAGGCTATCGCCGGCAATGATCTGGCTATCCCATCCCATATTGTCCAATTCGGATGCCAGATTGAATATACGGTAGCGCGCTGAAGCATCGTGCTCCCGATCAAACACCCACAATATATTGTCCTGAATTGCAGAATGACGGCAGGCACCATTGATATCCAAGATATTTGAACTGCCTTTATTAGTAGATATAACTCTCTCTATGACCCGGCTAGAATTCTGATCATCATAATAATCAATGAACAAGCGCCTCTTATGATTGTACATGGCGATATCTGAATCGCCCATACCGTTCATGGCGCTTTCTAAAGCCGAATATAGTTCATCAAATGTCCTGGCGACCTTCCCCGGGAAGGACCATTCGAGATCGTAGAAAAGGCCCCTCTCGCTATTTGCATAGCGATCATAATCATAGGCGAAGCTGACCACAGGCCTTCCAGTCAGAAGGAAATCTATAAAAATGCTGGAATAATCCGTCGCAACGACGGCAGCCTCCCGCAGAATGACCTCCACGGAAGGAAACAGGGCCTCGGGGAGGGCCAGAAAATCCTCTCCATAAAAGCGACTTGTATATTGGCGCGCGCGATCGGCCATATGTTCGCGTATGCCCATCACATAGCCGTTGCGCTTGAGCAATGAGGTCAGGGCGTTCTGCTCCTCAGGAGAGAAGGCGTAATATCCATCCTGTTGATCGTGACGGAATGTCGGCGCAAAAAGAATCAGCTTCCTGCCATTCAACAGAAGGCGGAGCTGGGACAGCTGTTCCTTCAGGTCATTAGGTAAAAGGCTCTCTGGCTTCAGGATAAAATCATGACGCGGTAGCCCGGTGACCCAGATATCATTAATGGTAAGTGGCCAATAGGCGGCAGCCATGGCGTTCCGGTCTATTTGAGAGGCCGCGATTACGGACGTGAGAAGCTTATTCTGTTCCGCTATGGTCTTGAGCCGGTGCTGGTTATCCAATGACGCATAACCAATCCGTTTGAGCGGAATTCCGTGCCAGAGATTATGAAAGCAATGCAACTCAGGCGACAGGCGAACCCCCAGATTCGATTCAACCCCATGCTTCAAAAATATATGGCGAGCACGCAGGAGGTAGAATTGTCCTTCCCGGCTGTTAAGCGGCAAAACAACGACGTTGGCACCGTCGACATTGACCAGCTTTGAACGCGTTAGGATAATTTTTTTTATATCAGGGTCACTCTTAACTTCTTCAAATAAGGCTCTGACATTGTCTCCAAACAAATGATTATATGCGCATACCGTAAATACCCACCAATCATCATATTTAGGAGTTTCTCTGTCTAATTCTATTAATTCATCATCCGAAAGTGGCGGGTTTATATCCAATAATTCGAAATCTTGATTTATATATATCTTCGAATTGTCTCCGGTCCTCCGAAGATTTTTTTCGTAAACCGATAGGCACTTGGAGATGCCAGCTGCTCGAACCCTGTCTTTCCAGTCGCCCAGGTTCGCCAACTGATAGTGATTTTCCACAAGATGATATTTTTTGAGAAGCGGGAACCCCTGGCCAATGAGGGAGAAGCTCGTTTCCGTGAAGACGGGCTGATGCGGATAAACCTTCCTGATGAAGGTATCGAAATCATGTCCCTGCGAAATGAGCAGGCGGGTCAGGCCGATTTCATACTTCCGTATAACATGCAGCTTCTCGCTCTCCTGGACAACGCCATTCAAGGCGTCGCGGACGCACTGGTTGGAAAAGGCTGGCTTCCGCAGCACCAGAAAATAGGAACCGACCAGGAAATCATAGATTGGCTGTTGCTCGAAGCGCCCCAGCCAATCGCTCTTTATGGTGTCGAGATCGATTGCCTCTGGAAGCGCCTGCGTGGCGAACGTCGTCGCGATGCCCTTGGTTGCCTGCAAGCCCCACCAGTCGCAATCGCGGCCGTCCATTTCCACGAAGACATCCTGTAGCGGGCGCATGAGGAAGCAGCTGTCATTAACCAGGATCAGTTCGTCGTAGCTGTCGATACGGTCCCACCCGACAAGCTGCTGGGCGAGCATCGACCAGGAGCCGAAGTCATGGCATCCGTGCCGCTTCGCCCATGCGCCCTTCGTCAGATTTTCCAGCTTTGCCAGTTCTTGGGGTGCGATATGGCAGTCCGCCAGATAATAGACATCCGCGTACTGCGCCAAATCGGCAATATATTCGACGACGACCGGGTCGATCAGCCCGTCTGGATCATAGCCGGCGAATAAGCAGATGCGCTTGGGCTTGTCGGGCCGCTCGCGATAGCTTGTTGAAGGGCGGAAGGAGATTGGGAGGGCGGGACGCGTCAGATGTCCCTTTTGTGTGCCGATGGCGACATAATGGAACAGAGGGTCGATGGTCCAATTGCTGCCCAGGTAGACTTGCGCATACCAGATCAGGTCGAATGCAGCGCTGGGATTGCGCCACTGGCGCCAACCATGGGTTGTGTAATGGTCAATGGGCGAGAGCCCAGATGAGCCAACATCCGAATTATTCTCAAGATAATAAGAAGGGTCGAATAAGCCGCTTCCTTGAACGGCGCGCTTATGGGAGGTCCATCGCCCCTCGGTTTTCCCTACCTTGATGTAATGGGCCAAGGGGTTCATCCCTGACGTAGCGACGTCAGGGTAGGCCTCAGTGTAGAAGAGGGTGTGGAAATGCGCGGAAGGGTCCCGAAGCTCCGCTGCGCCATGATCGATATAATGGCGTATTGGATCGACCTCGGCAACGTCGGGATACTGCGTCAGATAATAATCGACGTCGAACAATCCAGATGCAGAGATCGCGGAGTAGATGCGATGCTGATGCCGAATGAAGCCGGCGACAGCCGATTTGACCTTGCGTAAACCTGTTGCAACTCTCTTGCGGCTACTTCGCATCATTTCCCTGCTTGCTCGCTTGGACCTCCCCCAGAGGCATTTGCCGTCATTCAGGAAAGGTGATAGCTCATCACAGGCATGTCATGCAATTGTAACAAATGGATTTTGATCGGTTTGGCAAGCCGCTATCGCATTAATTTGCTCTCAGGTTCGAAAATCGGCCTCATGTTCGAGGAACCAGCAGTATGTATGAGTTAATCCCTCCTCCAGGTTAATTCGTGCCCTCCACCCCATGTTCGCGAGGCGGGATACCTCCATTAATTTTCGCATCGTACCGTCAGGCTTAGTTGGATCTGTTTCGATCCGCCCCTTGAAGCCTGTTATGCAAGCGATCTTTTCCGCAAGTTCCAAGATCGAGATGTCGATCCCTGATCCCACATTGATATGGCTCAACATGGCCTCGCTATTTGCTTGGTAAATATCTTTCGGCAGGTTGAGGACGAAAAGTGAGGCTTCCGCCATATCGTCGACATGCAGAAATTCCCGCATAGGCTTTCCGGATCCCCAGATCGTCACCGCCTGAGCACCCGACTGGACAGCCTCGTGAAACCGGCGGATCAGCGCTGGCAAGACATGGGAGTTTTCCGGATGAAAATTGTCACCTGGACCGTACAGATTCGTGGGCATCACTGAGCGGTAATCAACCCCATATTGCCGGTTGTAGCTCTCGCATAACTTGATCCCTGCGATCTTGGCGACGGCATATGGTTCATTTGTCGGCTCAAGTGTGCCTGTCAGAAGAGCGTCCTCTCGCATTGGCTGGGGTGCTTCTTTGGGATAGATGCACGAAGATCCGAGCAGCAGCAGCTTTTTGGTGCCGGCGGCAAAGGCCTGATGGATCACGTTGCACTCGATCATCAGGTTTTCGTAAATGAACTCGGCCGGATAGGTGTTGTTCGCATGAATGCCCCCCACCTTGGCTGCGGCGAGGATGACAACATCCGGACGTTCTGTCTGCATGAAGTCTCGAACGGCTTGTTGATTGGCCAGGTCAAGTTCGCTGTGAGTACGCACGATCAGATCCAGCGCTTCCCCCGCTTCCTTCCGTGCCTGAAGGTTGCGTAGAATGGCGCTGCCAACCATGCCACGATGGCCTGCGACATAGATTTTCATGCGCTTAGTTCTCCAGGCTTACCGGCACATGATGGCCATGCAATTTAAGCAGCGCATGACGCTGGGCCACTTTCAGGTCCTCTGCCACCATTTCGGCGCACATCTTTTGGACGGTGATTTCCGGTTCCCAACCAAGCCTTTCCTTGGCCCTGCCAGGATCACCCAGCAGCGTCTCCACCTCTGAAGGGCGAAAATAGCGAGGATCGATCCGCACGATCACGTCTCCCGCTTTTAGAGCAGGGGCCTTGTCGCCGGTCACGGACACTACTGTGCCAACCTCCTCCACGCCCTCGCCGGAAAAAGCGAGTTCAACCCCCAGCTCTGCCGCTGACCATGTGATGAATTCTCGCACGGAATATTGCAGGCCGGTTGCGATGACGAAATCTTCAGCCGCTTCCTGCTGCAGCATCATCCATTGCATCCGGACATAGTCCTTGGCGTGGCCCCAATCTCGCAGGCTGTCGATATTGCCCATGAACAAGCAAGGCTCAATGCCCTGCGCGATATTTGCGAGACCTCGGGTGATCTTCCGCGTCACGAAGGTCTCGCCTCGGCGGGGGCTTTCATGATTGAACAGGATTCCGTTGCAGGCATAAATGCCATAGGCTTCCCGATAATTGACGGTGATCCAATAGGCGTAGAGCTTCGCAACTGCGTAGGGGCTTCGCGGGTAGAAGGGGGTTGTCTCGCGCTGGGGGATTTCCTGGACGAGGCCGTAGAGTTCCGAGGTTGATGCCTGGTAGAAACGTGTCGTCTTCTCCAGACCGAGGAAACGGATGGCTTCCAGTAGGCGCAATGTGCCAATCGCGTCCACATCGGCGGTATATTCGGGAGCTTCGAAGCTGACAGCGACATGGCTCTGGGCGCCAAGGTTGTACACTTCGTCCGGACGAACCTCGGCAAGAATCCGTGTCAGGTTCGAACTGTCTGTCAGATCGCCATAGTGAAGCTTGAACCGAGCATTATCGTGGTGTGGATCCTGATAGATATGGTCAATCCGCTGCGTGTTGAACGAAGACGCGCGACGCTTGATCCCGTGAACCTCATATCCCTTTTCTAGAAGGAATTCTGCCAGATATGATCCGTCTTGTCCGGTGATTCCGGTAATAATAGCGCGCTTCATTGTTCAAGCGTCCTTTGATGATTAAATAGAAGATTCAGTTTCATTTTTAAGGATCATCGAGCAGCGGCGTGCTGAAGCCTGCTTTCAAGATAGGACAGGACTTCAGAATAAAGGCAGGGCCCTTCATGGCTCGGCATGCCTGACTTGCAGCGGTCTATGTGTGATGCGGCGCTGGCCTTGTCGTCCTTGGAGAAGGAGAGTTCTGCCATAAGTGCAGAATGTGGCCAGCTACCCGATAATGCTGCACGTTCGACATGTGGAAAATACTCAAGGAGATTGTAAGCGCTAAGGGTTTTCGCGGTAAAAATGCGGAAAATCTCGCTCAGGGAGCCACTTGCGTACCGATCAAGGAACAAACGTTCCAGAAAATCGGTGCTGCCTGAAAATTCATTATTCATCACGAGGAGGCAAGACAAAACGATATGATATAGTTCATTGTCCGGATCGAAATGAATGGCATTCTTCATTGCATCGATAGATGCGCTTAGATCACGATTATGCCTCCCATAAAAATAAGAATACCAATATCCAAATGATGTTTGAAGTTTATTATATATATAAGCGTTTTCCTCGAGGTCCTTTATGGATATTTCGTGTTGTTCTTTCGCATTGAACAGTTCGTGGGGTGACACGATGCTGCCGCCGCCTATCCAAGAAGCCTGTCGTGCAAAGCCGCTCGACCCTCCGAGAATCTTACCGAACCTCGACAGAAGAACAAGATCGTACATGGCCTTCTGATGCCGCTCCATTTTGGCGATCTTTTCGGCATTGAGTTTGTTCGAGTTGATGGCAGGGCCTACTTCGGCAAGATATTCAATCTGTTCTTCGTCCTGGCCAAAAAGATAAACGCTGTACCCGTCAGCGACGAACTTGCGGATCATTGCCTTTGCGATAGGGATGGTTAGTCCCTTATATGTATAATGAAGATATTTTCTATAATCCGAGTAAAAAACGTCTCCGCTTCTCAAGTGGACGGCGACGGATTTTTCTGGGATACGAGTCGTCTTGGCGAGATCAATTGCCTCATTGATTTCCTGTGAAAATTCGATTTTTTTGAATGCCTCGGATGGGCTGGTATTGCGCAGGACATCGGGCGCGTTGGAGATGTGATCAGAGAGGGCTGTGCGGGGCGCGTTCACTCCTCCTTGGGTGCACAATGTCCATTCAACTGCCGATAGCTCGTGTTTCGATTTATCAAATTCCCATGCACCCCTAGTCTGATCCAGGGGAATGTGATATTTCGATATGAAATCTGGCGAGAACATACGATCAACTGGCATGATCGCATGAAAATCATTATCAACGAGACTATTGCTCCACGAAAATCGGAACGGTGTCTGGAAAATATTACTCAGTCTTATTGCGTTGATAAGCGCATTGAGTCGCTCACCTAAGCCATCTGATCTGCGCGCCACAAAAAGGGGCGAACGGAATTTGGAATATATGCGTGCGTTTACTTCGATATGATGCAAGTGAAAGGATAGCTGTTCGCTCAGGCGCAAGCGTATGTAGCGGGCTTGAATCATCCCGCTGCAAGGGATTTCAAAACAGTCGGACCAGTAAACCAAGCCGCTATGTAGCAGAATCCAGTTATTTCCATCGTGAGAAGCTTCTACGATGACGGTTCTGGATCTATATTGATATCCACCCTTTCTATTGAAAATTCTTATATTTTCAACACGGTGAATATCATGAAGGTCTAATTCAAGATATGGGAAATCACTTCCGGGTGTATGGAAAGAGAATTCTCTGCCATTATCCTTCAGAACGTCAACATTATCTGTTGACGTTGACCACTTTGATACACTGCCGATTTTTGCAGTCTTTCCTTCAGATACATTCATTACTTTGTAGGACTGCATCATGCGTATAATACCTTGGGATACGTACGGAAATTGACCTGCAGATTGATCTACAGAGATTTAAAGCGTCGTTTCTGCGAGGGGCGAGGCCGAACCTGTTGAAGCGTTCATATTGCGGCTAGTGTCCGGAAGCACGGCATTTCGAAAATTCGTGACGGCACGAGCCTGATACTCGGATGCGCTAAAAGAATAGGGCCTTCCGCCTCTTTCGAGGAAAGCCAGCATGCCATGTAGCAATCCTTCCTCGCTATTCTCGACCAATTCGCCATATGCCTCGCTCAGCACGCCGCGGTTGCCGTCGATGTCTGTGGCGATAATGGGCTTGTTCAGCACCATCGCCTCCAACAAGACCATAGGCTGTCCTTCATGATTGGATGGCAGAATAAAGCAATCGCCGGCATTCAGGGCCGGGAAAGGGTTCATACGCAGGCCAGCCAGCTTTATGCTTTTGCCGACGCCCAGCTTGCCGATCAGAAGGCTTAGTTCCTGCCTTAGCGGCCCATCCCCAAGTATGACCAGTTTGGCATCGGGATGTTGCTTCACGACGGCTGAAAATGCCCGGATCAATTTGGCGTGATCCTTTTCGGGGGACATGCGTCCCAGGCAGACGAAGGTGCTGTTACCGCCGAACCAGGGTTTGAGATCGTCGTCCAGCGGACCCTGAGACAATGAGGCGATATTTGCGATATCGATAGTGTTATCGCAGCTGATGAATTTGTGCGTGCTTATGTCATATTCCTGACTGAGCCGCTCGAGATTGACCTGGTTCATCGTGCGAGAGACGGAAACAAGATGGTCATATCGGTCGTAAATCTGGAAAAGCTTATGCAGATAGGGAAGCCTTACATCACGTTCCCCGATCATGTCGTTGTGCAGGTATATGGTCTTTTGCACTCCTTCGGGCGCGGCAGCGGCGAGGGCAGATGTTACTGCGTTGTAGCCCTCAAAATTGACGAAGGCGTCGTGTTTCAGGTTGCCAAGTACGCGTTTGTATTCCCGTTGGTAGCCTTGCCAATAAACCGACCACATCTCTTCGCTTTCCAGCCTCTCTTTTGTATTAAAGCGCTGGTGTGTCCAGATTTCCTCTGGTGTGAGTACCATTTTACCTATGTGTGCGATGCACTTGACGTAAGCGGGCATCGTTTGAAACTTCTCGATTCGGGTCGCGTCAATTTCGATCTTGGCAGGATCGAACAGCATCGAGACCTGAATATCCTGGCTCTCTAGGCTAGGTAAAAGGTTGAGGCATGATGATGTGATCCCGTTCGAGGGGAACATGCCATTGTACATCACGATCGACTGGCGCGGGTCGTCGTAGCGCGTGATAATGGACTCCTCTGACCCAAAGAACAGAAAATCTACCGCACGCCGGGTGGCATTTCCGTCCTCGAATGGGCAGAAGCGGGCAAGCGCCTGTTGATATGCTGGATCGTGCTTCAAGGACTGCCCAAGTGACTGCGAAATCGCTTTGCGAACCTCCTCTATCCCTCTGCACAGGGTTCCGGGAAGCTCTGCCATGTCAAAATAGAAACCGCGTCCTGTCGTGTATTCCTCTAGATCATATGCGTAATAAATAATTGGTCGACCTGCAGGAAGAAAATCGAACAGAATGCTAGAGTAATCAGTTATTAGGACATCGACAACCGATAAAAGGTCGCATGTATCAATGGAATGTCGAGCGATTGAAACTGGAATAGCTAATCCAGACAGTGCAGATTCGGCAAAATAGTGTCCTCGGAAAACGATCTGGTATTCGTCGCCAACCATCGCCGACACATCAGCAGCAACCCTGTGACTGTCAATCTGCTGATCACTTATCCTCCCACGCCACGTCGGTGCATAGAGTACGATCGGTTTTCCGGCCGTTAATCCCAACTCTTTCAGAACTTGTTGTTTCCGGCCTTCATCTGCATTGACGACCTGGTCGATACGAGGATAGCCCGTTTCGGCGATTTTTCCAGCATATACCCCGTCAACGTCATGGCGTTTGATCAACACATCGCTCGTGTGCTGGTTAGGGTTCAGTAGGTGCGTCGCATGCAGGAAGTTCCGGGATATATTGCCGTGCGCCATGAACTCGTTCTTCACGTCCTTACCCATACCTTTTAACGGCGTACCGTGCCAGGTGTTCAGATATTTTTGACCATCGCGGCGGATGAACCAGTGAGGGAAGGTGGAGTTGTTTATCAGATATTCGGCAGTAGCCAGGAAACGTCTATAGGCATCGCAGTTACGCGGGATGAAAATGACGTTGTCCCTATCGGCATATTCCCTCGGGATTCCTGACGGATCATTGATCGCCCATATGTGCAACCAACCGGCGAATTCGGGCCGATCTATAATGTAACGGAAAATTGCGTAGGGGTTGCACCCGATCGATCCTGCCAGGAAGCTGTCGTACAATATCACGTCTTTGCGGATCGGCAGCGTTTCAAGATACTCGCAGTATTCCATCAAGGCCTTAGTCTCCTTGTTGGATTCGTACTTTGTCGTATCGACGCCGTAAGGGCGCTTCAATATCCGTGAATTGCGGAATGCTTCGCAGGCTTCCTCATATTTGCCGCGCCGTGTCAGCAATCCCCCCAGGTCGCGATGCCATGCGGGCCGGTGATCGGGGCTCATGTCTAGCGCCAATCGGTAGGCCTGAACCGCCGGTTCCAGCTGGCCCTGCATTTCCAGAAGCTTTGCTTGCGCGTGAGCGTGACTGGCGCGCCTGTGGATGGCCGATTCCTTGCTCTTGCGGGAAATTCCGGCGGCATACGCATTGGCCGCCTCCGTCAATCCCTCGGCGATGCGATGGAAGCTGGCGTTTGCCGGCAGGGCATCGTTTTGCGCCTGCGGAAGCCACTGGACATAAAAGGCCGGCCCTGATGCCTTGAAGGCTTCCCACGAGGGCTTGCTGGTCAGCAGATAGGCGGAGCAGGCCTCCACATGGGCACCAGCTTTTTCGAACACGTAACCGCAGCGATAATACCAGTAGGCACGGTGCTCTGCTTCCATGTCTGCGCCTGTACGATAGGCGCCAGCGGCCTCCCGCCATTTTTCCTGCCGTTCCAGCACGAAGCCAAGCCTATAATGCCAATAGGGGCGATCAAATTGCTGGGATAAAGCGACGGAATATGCGTGTTGCGCCTTGGCCCATTCGTAGCAGCGGTCCTGGGCAAAACCCAGCTTGAACCAGAGTTCGGGATTGTCAGGCTTCTGCGCCGCAGTGTCAGCATAGGCATCAGCGGCATCCTTGTACAAGCCGCGATTCTGGTGAAATACGCCAATCCCGAATTTGGCAGAATTGAGCTTCTTGTCTCGTTTTTGAGCGGCGTCATATGCCGCCTTGGCCTGTTCCTTTTCCCCTGCCAGTTCCAGCGCATAACCATGGCGATAATGCCAATCGGCTGATCCGTCCTTGATCGCGAGGGCTTCGGCAAAAGCGGATGCGGCGTCGGCATGGCGGCCCATCCTTTCAAGCGCATCGCCTAGACGAAACGGCAGATCTGCATTGTCAGGCGACTGCTTCGCTGCGTCCCTGAGGATGTCGGCGACCTGCCAGATCCGCCCCTGCCGCTCGACGACGTTCACCAGCGCCATCCGGTAATTCAGGGCATCCGGGCGCTGCAATATCAGCGCGTGATATGCGTCTTCCGCAGAAGCCCATAGGCTGTTCCGCACCGCATATTCGCCAATGACGCTCAGCGTGCTTTCATTGAGTTGGTGCGCGGCAAGGACCGCGCGGCAAGCCTCCACAAACAGGTGCCCTTCTTCTGCGGTCAGGGGTGCCAATGTCCGCACCGTCACCGCTTCAGGGGCAGCCTGATATTGCACGCAGTGGCGCTTCATCGGGTTTTCGAGGTGGGAGCTATCCCTGTTTTCCATCACCCAGTGCCAGATAAAATCATAGGCCTTGGGCGAAGGGCTTCGCAATTCCTGCCAGCCATGCTGTGCAAAATGGAATAACGGGTTCAAACCCGCCTGCGCGACATCCGGATTGTTGGTGAGATAGAAACCTGAATCGAACCAAGGGTTTGGAGCGAAGCGATTGGCCGCCCCATGCCGGATGTAATGATCAAGAGGATCCATGCCCTCAGGCAACTGCACCTGATATCGCTCTTGGTAAAAATGGGCGTCGAACAGCCCTGATTGGTCAAGCGCGCTGCGAAGGTTCGCCATGCGGCGATCAGCTTTTGGGGCAGTCACTTTTCTAAATGCGCGAACTGAAGGAAATACCGCGTATTTCATGTTTCCCCTGAATTATACCCGTTGGCTAGCCTGGAACCTGATAGGGCGAAACGCATACACCGTTTGGGATGGGCGGCAAATGCTTCCCGTGCCTGAAAATAGGATGGAAGCCAAGGCTATCGGGCGCCGATGCTGAAGGGCGAGTTGGGTGTCAGCCAGGACTGCGTCCCAGAAGCGCCAGCGCGGAATCAATACAATCGTAAGCCGACCTATTGTCCATTCCTGAAGGCCGATGCTAAGGCGTGCCACCGTCATTGTCGCAGCTTTGAGATCATCAGCGATGCAAGTGAAGAATTCGATATATCTAGCTCTGCTCGCTGGACTCGCGGGATGTGCCACGCTGCCTTCAAATGGCCCTACTGGTGGGCAAGTCAGGAAAACGGCGCTTTCTCCAGATAATGGATCTCCTATCCAGCTGGTTCCAATCCAGACGATCGCGGACGTGCCGAACCCGGACGCGGCTGTGTCACCGACGGCCTTGCTGCCTGAGCTTGCGCCACCGCCGACTGACATGATCGGTCCCGGCGATATCCTTGACATCAATATCTATGAAGCGGGCGTCACATTATTCGCCAATGGTGGTGGCGCGGCCGGACTGAACCAGATAGCGGCGAGTCCCGGCGTGCAGGTTCAAAAGCTGCCACCGACACGGGTCGACGATCTGGGCGACATCACCATTCCCTATGCCGGAACACTGCATGTGGCGGGAATTACCACCGGCGAAGTTGAGGCAATGATCCGCAACTCGCTGGCCCGCCTGTCGCAAAATCCGCAGGTGATCGTGACGCTAAGCCAAGCCATCACCAATTCGATCATCGTTGGGGGGGAAGTGGCAAGGCCGGGTCGGCTCGTACTGCAGACGAACCGGGAGACCCTGTCCGATGTGATCGCCCTTGCAGGCGGTTATCGTGGAGAGGCCAAAGATTTGTTGGTCCGCATTGTCCGGGGTGAGCAAAGCGTTGATGTGCGCATCAACGATCTTATTGAAAATCCCAATCTGGACATACGCGCCTATCCTGGCGATCGGCTGATGTTGATCGACGACCCTCGGACGTTCTCTGTCTTGGGGGCTTCCGGGCGGGTCGAGCAGGTCCCCTTCCGTCGTTCGACGGTTTCTCTTGCGGAGGCGATTGCTACCGCAGGCGGTGTTAATCCTGGCATCGGCAATCCCGCAGCCATCTTTGTGTTCCGCTATGTCCGAGATGGACAGGGCAATGAGGTGCCGAAGGTCTATCATATCAACATGATGAAAACAGGCTCCTACTTCTTCGCGCAGCGCTTTGCCATGCGGGATAAGGACGTGCTGTACTTCGGCAACGCAGCGGCCAACCAGCCCAGCAAGCTCATTCAGTTGATCAGCCAGCTCTTTTCTCCGATCTTGACGGTGACGAGCGCGGTGCAGACGGTGCAGAACAGCAAATGAGGTTTTAGCGGGTGTTATCGCCACCCGATTTCTATATGAGGTGGGAAGATGGAGATAACTTCCTTCGATATCGTCGGCCTCAAACTAATCACTCCCCGCCATATCGGGGATGAGCGCGGCTATTTCACCGAAACCTTTCGCGCCGATCTGTTCGCCCAGCACTGCGGGAATTGGACGTTTGTTCAGGATAATGAATCCCGTAGCGTCCGCGCGGGCACTATCCGCGGCCTCCATTTTCAGAGCGAGCCGCACGCCCAGGGCAAGCTGGTCCGCTGCACTGCCGGCGCGCTGTTCGACGTGGCGGTGGATATCCGTCAGGGATCGCCCACTTTTGGTCAGTGGGCCGGGGAAACACTGACCCCCGCAAATGGCAAGCAGCTCTGGGTTCCGCCCGGTTTCGCCCATGGCTTCTGCTCGCTCGAGCCCAATACGGTCATCTGCTACAAGGTGACCAGCCATTACAGCGCTGAGTGCGACAAGGGGCTACACTGGGACGACCCGGCGATCGGCATCCAGTGGCCCGACGTTTCCGACCCTGGAACCCTCTCGCCCAAGGACCGGCAGCAGCCGCTACTGGCCGAGCTTCCCGCCTATTTCACCTGGAGCGAATGACCCATGCGCGTGATTGTCACTGGCGGCGCCGGCTTCATCGGTTCGGCTCTTGTTCGCTATCTGGTGCTGGAAAAGGATTATGAGGTCCTCACCATCGACGCCTTGACCTATGCCGGGTGCGAGGCTTCGTTGAAGGCTCTCGAGGGCAAGGCCAATCACCGTTTCCTCAAGGCCAATATCTGCGATCGAGCCGCCATGGATAAGGCGATCGCGACCTTCCGGCCCGACCACATTATGCATCTGGCGGCGGAAAGCCATGTCGACCGGTCAATTACCGGGGCGGCTGATTTTATCGAGACCAACGTCGTAGGCAGCTTCACTCTGCTGGAGGCGACGCGCGGCTATTGGAATGGCCTGACCGGCGCCGCCAAGGACGCTTTCCGCTTCCTCCACGTTTCAACCGATGAGGTGTACGGCTCGCTGGGCGATGATGGGCTGTTCGATGAAACGACGCCCTATGACCCCAGTTCGCCCTATTCGGCGTCGAAGGCCGCGTCCGATCACCTCGCCAAGGCTTGGGCTCGCACCTACGGGCTGCCGGTGGTCGTATCCAACTGCTCGAACAATTACGGCCCCTATCATTTCCCAGAAAAGCTGATCCCGCTCACCATCCTAAACGCGCTCGCGGGTCGCCCGTTGCCGGTTTATGGCAAGGGCGAAAATGTCCGCGATTGGCTCCATGTCGACGACCATGCCCGCGCGCTCAGCCTCATCATAGAAAAGGGCGTGCCCGGCGAAACCTATAATGTTGGGGGTCGTAACGAACGGCGCAATATCGATGTTGTGCGCCGGATCTGCGCCGTGCTGGACGAACTCGTGCCCACCGATGCACCGCACGAGGGGCTGATCGAGTTCGTAACCGACCGCCCCGGCCATGATGCGCGCTACGCGATCGATGCAACTAGGCTGGAAACCGAGTTGGGTTGGCGCGCACAGGAAAATTTCGACAGCGGGATCGAAAAGACGGTGCGCTGGTACCTCGACAATGAGTGGTGGTGGAAGCCGTTACGGGATCGTTATGATGGTCAGAGACTGGGACTTAACGCCGCGCCTGACGCTGCCGGAGTGGTTGCGTGAGAATTGCGGTCACCGGCAAGGCGGGCCAGGTCGTCACCAGCCTGATCGAGCGCGGAGCCGCCGCCGGGCATGAAGTGATCGCGCTGGGCCGGCCCGAACTGGACCTTGCCGAACCTGCGTCTGTCGCCCGCGCGCTGGAGGCAGCCGCGCCTGACGCCATCGTTTCCGCCGCTGCATACACCGCGGTCGACGCGGCGGAGAGCGAAAGCGACCTCGCCCATGCGGTCAACGGCGCGGGCGCGGGCGCGGTGGCGCAGGTGGCAAAGACGCTGGGCGTGCCGCTGGTCCATATTTCGACCGACTATGTTTTCGACGGCACGCTGGACCGTCCCTATGTGGAGAGCGACCCGACGGGGCCAACCGGCGTTTATGGCGCGTCCAAGCTGGCGGGCGAGCAGGCCGTGCTGGCCGCCCATGGCCACAACAGCGCGGTGCTGCGCGTGGCCTGGGTTTACAGCCCCTTCGGCGCGAACTTCGTGAAGACGATGCTGCGTCTGGCAGGTGACCGGAACGAGGTGTCCGTGGTCGGCGATCAGCATGGAAATCCGACCAGCGCGCTCGACATCGCAGATGGCGTCATCCGAGTGGCTACCAATATGGTATGCAATAGCTATCCCGAACTGCACGGCATCTTCCACATGACCGCAAGCGGGGAAGCCAGCTGGGCGGATTTTGCCGAGGCCGTCTTTGCCGCATCGGCTGCGAGGCTCGGCCCCTCTGCCCAGGTTAGGCGGATCACCACGGCCGACTATCCGACCCCGGCCAAGCGGCCCGCTAATTCACGGCTCGACTGTAGCCGAATCGCGAAGGCCCATGGCGTGGTTCTGCCGGATTGGCGTCAATCGCTGGAAAGCGTGATGGCCCGCCTGCGTTCTGCAGTCTGAACTGACTACCAAAGGGGACGACATATGAAGGGTATCATCCTTGCCGGTGGCAGCGGCACCCGCCTGTACCCAATGACGCTCGCGACCTCGAAGCAGCTGATGTCGGTCTATGACAAGCCGATGATCTATTATCCGCTGAGCACGCTGATGCTGGCGGGGATCCGCGAGGTGCTGATCATCTCCACCCCGCGCGATGTGCCCGCTTTTCAGGCGCTGCTGGGCGATGGATCGCAATGGGGCATGAGCTTCGAATATGCCGAGCAACCAAGCCCCGACGGTTTGGCGCAGGCCTATATCATCGGCGCAGATTTCGTTGCGGGGCAGCAGTCGGCGCTGATTCTGGGCGACAATATCTATTATGGCCACGGTCTGCCCGAACTCCTCGCCAGCGCCTCATCACGCAGGGAGGGCGCGAGTGTCTTTGCCTATCATGTGAATGACCCGGAGCGGTATGGCGTGGTTAGCTTCGATGAGTCAAAAAGGGCCATCAGCATCGAGGAAAAGCCGGTGCAGCCCCGGTCCAATTGGGCAGTTACCGGCCTCTATTTCTATGATGAGCAGGTGGTGGGCATCGCCGCTGACCTTGATCCGTCGCCGCGCGGCGAACTGGAGATAACCGATGTCAACCGCGTCTATCTGGAACGCGGGCTGCTCAATGTAGAGATTATGGGCCGCGGCTTTGCCTGGCTGGACACTGGGACGCCTGACAGCATGCTCGATGCGGCTGATTTCGTCCGCGTTCTGGAAAAGCGCCAGGGTTTTAAGATTGCCAGCCCTGAGGAAATTGCGTTCCGCCAAGGGTTTATTGATGTGGTCGAACTGGAACAGGCGATCAATAAGCTCGGCAAATCGGCGTACGCCCGCTATCTGCAAGGATTAATGTCGAACGCTCGACCTTGACTAATGCATGCGCCATCGCAACCTTCGGCGGTATGACGCCGATAGAACGCGCTGCTCGCGCGCTTTGTAAGCTCGATGGCTATGCCGAGGACGGCGAACGCGAGGGCAAACCCTTGTGGCGCAGCTATCTGCCACAGGTTCAGGCTGTGCTGGACGCGATCGAGGAACCAAGCCCGCGCATGACGGAGGCAGGGGCAACGGTCATCCAATATGTCGGCCCTGAGGAATCGCAATCAGCCTATCAGAGCGAAGCGGCAAATGTCTGGCGTTTTATAATCCACGCGATGCGAGAGGATTTCTCTACCAAGGCCTAAGGCGAAGTGGACTTGTAACGGTTTTGTGCCGGTCACCTATCTCATTATGCCACCTTAGCCTCAAAGGCGAGTGGGCTGATGCCGCCCAGATATGAATGGCGACGCCGGGAATTGTAGAAGCCGTTGATGTACTGGAAGATGGCAGCTGTGCCTGCGGGTCGGACCGACTTGATCCCGTTGATCCGCATCAGCCGCCCTACGCGACGCTCGCCGACATTGATCCCTGCGTCCTTCAACTCCATCGTCATCCTCGGACGACCATAGCTGCCGAGGCTCAGGCTATATTGCTCCCTGATATGGGCGAGAACCTTCATATCCGTGCGCTCCCGGCGACTGATCGGGCGTGAGCGCCAGGACCGATAGCCGCGCTCGCTGACCTGCAAGACACGGCACATCAACTCCACCGGCCAACGATGCCGCCAACTGTGCACAAAGGCGAGCCCATTGCTCATCCGTCAGTCTGTCCCGGTCTCGCTCCAACATCTGGCTGATCTCCAAAAATCAGCCTTGAATCAGAACTCTACCCAATTGGAAATCCTCCAATCGTTAAATCCTCACTACAACCTAGCGTAAAGATTTCCCTCAAGAAGCCTTCGGCACCGCGTTCGCTTGAAAACTGGGACCAGCCACCTCTGCTATTCGGCGAGCACGAGGCAACCGCCAACCAAGATACATGGGAAAGGACCATGGTGAATGGCATCGCCATGGAGACCATACGGCAAAGGGTCTTCCGTGACGTTAATGCCGTGTCGTTGGCTTTCACGGTAATACGCATTGCGCTCTTTTCCTTTTTTCCTGTCCGCTATTCCGCTAATGCAGCATGGCATGCCATCAAACGAGTCAGATGCTTATCCAGCCACAGCTCTCGGCCTCTGGTTGAAGCTGCGTGTCCATGTCGATGCCTTCATCGCCTCACCTCGCGGCTACGCAACAGCCTCCTGGTGGCGCTTGCGCCGCAAGCGGCTGCGCTCCCGCGGCCAGTTCGCGCGACTCCTGGGGAACTCGCGCAGAGCCTATGATATGTGGATGCTATTCGAAGAAAGCATCGATGCCGTAGGGGATGACGATGCAGGGCCGCCGATTCTGGCTCTTGTCAAGATCGGGTCAGAGGAAAAGGAACTCGAGACAACCCTTCGTAACCTATCGGCTGAAAACGTGCCTGCATTAGTAATAGGTTCCAAGGACATACCTTCCCTCACGGAAGCAGCTCGGCAAATCAACTGGAACAGCCATCCTTGGTTGCTGCCCATGGTGGCTGGCGACCGGCTCGCGCGGGGTGCGGTTCAAGCTTACCGTAATGGGACTGCCGGCACGCGGGCGCAGATCGCATATGCAGATGATGATCTTCTGGACGTAGGACGACGTCGCACCTCGCCGCACTTCAAGCCGGACTGGAACAGTGAACTGTTTCGGCATTTCGACTATCTGACGGGAGCCTGCATCTTACGTTCCACGCACGCGGAACTCGAGGGACTCGCCACCGCCGCAAATTGGGCGCGAGAGCTCGTGGTGCGTAAAGTGGCGGAAGGAGAGCCCCTCCATATCCGAAAGATTCTGCATCATCGCCGGGTGCGCCCCCGCCCCCAGATTCCCGCTGTTCCTAGTGCAGTGCGGGAGGAACTTCCCTCCATGACTGTCATTGTGCCGACTCGTAACCGAGTGGATCTGCTGCAAACATGTCTGAACGGACTCTCGACGACCAACTATCCCGATTTCGAGGTGATCATCGTCGACAATGACAGCGATGATCCGCAGACACTTTCCTTTCTCGATGCCCTTGACCCCGCACGTTATCGAGTGCTGCGCCACGAAGGCGCATTCAACTATTCCGCAATCAACAATCGCGCCGTCGGGGAGGCGCGCGGACGCCTCTTGTGCCTGCTCAACAATGACATCGAGGTCATCGAGCCCACATGGCTGGAAACAATGGCTGCCCAGGCCTTGAGGGATGATGTCGGCGCTGTAGGAGCGCGGCTCTTGTATCCAGATGGCCGCATTCAGCATGCCGGGGTGGTGATCGGTGTCGGCAATGCGGCAGGTCATGCCCATCGTCTTCTGCGGCCCGATGAAGAAGGCTATTTCCATCGTCACACAGTGCCGCAATTCACCTCAGCCGTGACGGCCGCCTGTCTGGTCGTATCTCGCAACCGCTTCCTTGCCGTCGGTGGTCTCGACGAATATAATTTCCCTGTCGCTTTCAATGATGTGGATCTTTGTATGCGGCTCAACAAGCGAGGCTGGCAGTCCCTCTACGAACCGCGTGCAACGCTTATTCATCATGAATCGGTTTCTCGCGGTTTCGACCGTGATCCGGCAGGCGCAGCGAGGTTCGCTGCTGAACTGTCGGCGCTCCAACGAACATGGCGAACGGCCGAAGTCATAGACCCATTTCATCACCCCGAACTCAGCCGTTCAAGCGAACGTTTCGTGGTCAGGCTGTAGAGCGTCGTGTCTGCCGCGGCTTCCAAACGGCTGGCTTTACCGCGAGTGACGCTGTGCGCAGTCACCTCGGTCAATGTGAAGGCGACCTTGCGCGCGCTCGAATCATGTCTAGTGCAAGTCGATTTTGCTGCTTGCAAGCTATTTACCGACACCCTCATTAAGTCAGATCATCCCGCAATCTCGATTGTGCCTATCCCGCGCCTGAACTCCTCGGCAGCCTATTCGAAATTCATTCTGTCGCAGCTTGTGCATTATGTAGCCACTTCGCATTGCCTTGTGACGCAGTGGGATGGGCATGTGCTCGATGCTGCGCGTTGGCGCGCTGAATTCTTGGATTATGACTATATTGGCGCGAGTTGGCCCCAGTTCCGCGACGGGAACAATGTTGGCAATGGTGGCTTTTCTCTGCGAAGTCGGCGCTTGATGGAAGCCTGCCTGAATGTGCAGTTCCGCGCCTCCCATCCCGAAGATCTCGCCATCGGACGCGTCAATCGCAGCTGGCTGGAGAACCAGGGGATGCGCTTTGCGCCGCATGCGCTTGCTGACCTTTTCGCGACAGAAAGGAGCGGGGATCTGGGAAAAAGCTTCGGCTATCATGGCGTGTGGAACATGCCTCGCGCGATAGGGACCGATGCCTTTTGGCGGGTTTACCAGGATCTTGATGACCGTGGAACGATAAAGCATGATTTCCCCAGCATCCTGAAGGATGTCGGACATGGCAACTGCGGCTCCTTGCGCGCGCTGAGGATGATTATGGATCATTTGGGCGATCGCATGAGATCAAGGAAAAGCGTGGCAAAGCTCGGCCTGAAACCATCCGGCAAAAGGCATTATAATCTGTGAGCAACCCCCTCCCCGGCCTACCGCTGATCGAATCCCCGCTCTTTCCAATGCTCAAGGCGGAGCAAGAACTAACTGCCCAGGAGGAGGAGATCGCCATCACCCTCCATGAAAAAGGCTATGCCGTGTTCGAGTTCCCCGACTCGAACCTCGATGCGCGCATTGATCGGATCAAACGTAATCTCTCACCTCGTTACGGTGTCGACTTCGACAATCCGCAAAGCGACAAAACCACAGGTGAACGCCGTATACAGGACGCTTGGACTTTCGACGAGGATGTGCGCGCCATAGCTGCCAATGCGGCGGTCCTAGACCTTCTGAGCAAATTATATGGCCGCCGGGCCTTTCCGTTCCAGACGCTGAACTTTCCGGTTGGAACGCAGCAGGACGTTCATTCGGATTCCGTGCATTTTTCAAGCCTGCCTGAGCGTTTCATGTGCGGCGTTTGGCTTGCGATGGAAAATATTGGTCCCGACGCGGGACCATTGTTTTACTATCCCGGATCGCATCGTTGGCCAATCATGACGAACGCACTAATCGGCAGACAGGGATATGGTGCTGATCTTGATTCAGCCCAGGAACCCTATGGAGCTGCATGGCAGGCCATGTGCCAAGCCCATGATGCGCACGCAGAAACCTTCCTGGCGAGTAAGGGACAGGCACTGATCTGGTGCGCGAACCTCCTTCATGGTGGCAGTCGTCAACATAATGCGAGAATAACGCGATGGTCACAGGTAACACATTATTACTTTGACGACTGCATTTACTATACGCCCGCCTACTCCGACGAGGTGATTGGGCACGTACATCTTCGTCATCCTATTTCCATCGATGATGGCCACCCTCGCCCAAACAGCTATTTAGGGGAAAAGGTGCAAGACCCATCCAGCGAACCGGTCAAGCGAGCCTCGGTCAGGCATCGCTTTATGAAAAGATTCCGAGGGTAAGACCGAATTTCCCTTTATCTAGTGATATAGCGATATTACCTGTAATACACGTTGCAAACCGTAGACAGAGATGGACTTTGGTCAAACCCTATAAAATCGTAGCAAAGATTTTTTTTGGCAAGAAAGTCAAAGGATTTGACGCGAAATTCTACCTTTCTCACTATAACGACGTTCACAATGTAAGAACTTCTTGGGGCGCGGTAAGGCATTATGTAAAATTTGGAATTTCCGAAGGCAGATTCCCGAATAGACGTCGTTACTTAGAATATGCAGAATCTGAGACAAGCGATCTTCGTCTAAATTTCGATCCAGTAGCATATAAATTCTACAACAGAGACCTTCAAAATCGGTTTGAAAACGACGAAGAATTATTCGGACACTATGTCCGTCATGGACATAGGGAAGGTCGGCGGTGTTCCTTCCTAGAAAATGACGAATATGAAGTTGCCATTCCCGACGAAGAAAAGTGGAAATCCATTTTTTCTGTTCCAGATTTTCTCGCTTGGTGCGGCGATGAACTCGATTTCCTTCCCACCTCTCGCGAACAAGCTTTGGAATTATTCGAGTTTTATGGGATACCCAAACTGTGTCCTATCAGTTTCGACTACGCCTTTGATGCGGAATATTTTCGAAATTCAAAAGTGATTGAAAATCTTATCAACCTGTCCGATGAGGATTTGTATAGATTTTGGCTGACGGAGGGGTTTCCAAAAGGCATCGCGCCAAACGCGCCCATTTTCCTCGCCCCCTATCTGGGTGGCCTCCCATATCCCTTAGCATTTGACTGGGTTAGCTTTGCCAGAAAAACAAAAATCTCACCGGCAGCCACCCGAAGCGAAGCACTCGTCGCGCTTTTCAACGAGCATGCCAACACGATCATCCCCCACGCAGATTTATTAGGGCAGGACGCCCCCTGGTTGCTTGAAAGGATCGGCCGCCGGGCCTTGGAATCAGGAGACATCCGCAAGGCAATCGCCTTGCTACAACACTCACTATCCCTATCCCCTAGCGCGGAAACTCTATGCACCCTGGGGGATGCATATGGCGGCGCTGGCAACGAGGCCAGGGCGCTGGAAGCATTTTTGGCGTCAACAATGCATGACAGAGCGCCGCTGAGAGCTTTTCTACAGGCCGCCGGATGTCACGCAGTTCGAAAGGAGTTCTCCGAAGCCTTCGCGGTGCTCCGCAAGGCCTATCCTCTCTGGCGACAGGTGGTCGACTTTGAACGCAAGCTCGACGATGTGATAACGCAATATTTCGACAGCAGCAGCGCTGAAGCTCACGAACTATACAAACACAGCATCGAGCATTCCGATTTTGCATCAAGAAAATCGGCTGATCGTCTACTGACAGAAACTTTGGATGAAATCCGGAGCATTTATCTAGAAATGGGAGATTTCCCTAGCAGTTTCGAAAATAATCCAGACGGATATGTGTCTGTTTTAGCGAACGATGATATTCGCCAATGCACACACTACCGTGTTGAACAAAAAAAGTATCAATTCCAAAAGGCGGGGATCGAGCTAAGAATCTTCTCACATTCGGACGTTCAAGGTTTTATTGATAGTTTGATTGGCGCTCGATCTGCTATTTTCTATCGCGTTGCAGCCACCCCAGATATACTAAAGGCAATTCTACTTTCAAATAGCTTGAACATCGACACATATTACGAGATCGATGATTTAATCTTCGACGCGGATCATTACCCTGATCCATACCCCTCCTTTGAAGGTCAGATTTCCCTCAGCGATTATGCAGGGTTGCAATTTGGTGTCCCGCTTTTCCGCTATGCCATGCAGATGTGTAGGTCGAGCATCGCCTCTACGCCCGCACTGGCGGAGAGAATGCGCCTTGCGACCGGGAGCGACACCAGCATCGTTATCCGCAATGGACTAGATGAACGTAACAGCGACACAATCATGATCGGAAGCCATCCTCTCCGAAAGGATGGGCGGTTACGCCTCTTCTATGGATCAGGTACGAAAGCACACAACGCCGACTTCAATAATCTCCTTGGGCCGGCTCTAGTCAATCTGATGCACAGATATCCCGGCGTCGACCTTGTCATCGTGGGTCATCTGAAGCTGCACCCCGAACTAAGTCGCATGACCGAGAGGGTGTTCAACTACCCATTCACACCGGACATCAAGGCATATTGGTCCTTGCTCGCGAGCTGCGATGTAAACCTGGCTGTTCTAGCACCCGGATTGACGGCTGATTGCAAGAGCGAAATCAAGTGGCTGGAAGCTGCCGTACTCCAGATACCATCTGTCGTCAGCGCCACAAGAACATATTGCGAGATCATTGAGCATGGTGTCGATGGCTTTGTGGTTAGCTCCACCGAAGATTGGTATGACATATTGCGTCTGCTGATCGAGCAGCCGGACCTGCGCAGGCAAATCGGCCATAGGGCCCGAACAAAGGCATTGCGGGAATATAGTGTTGAGCAAGGCGCTCGGACGATCGCGGCCACTTTCGGGAATAAGGGTATTGCCACCCGTTTGCCGGGGCAGAGGCGCCTGCGCGTTCTTATCTGCAATGTCTTCTTCGCCCCGCAGAGCTATGGGGGCGCAACAAGGGTTGTGGAAGATAATGTTCGCACCTTCCAGGAGAGATACGACGAACTCGAAATTGGGATATTCTGTTCGAACGAAAGCGCCGCGCGAACTGGCAGCCTGAAACTGGGATCGGAAAACGGCATTCCAGTCTATCGGCTCTCTACACCGCGAGAGCCCCATATGGATTGGCGCCCCTTCAACGATGATCATGCCGCCCCCTTTGAAAGCGTACTGGATCATTTCAGACCTGACCTCATCCATTTCCACTGCATTCAACGCCTGAGTGCAACGATCGTAGAGGTCGCCCTAAAACGGCAAATTCCTTATTTGGTCACACTGCATGATGCGTGGTGGATTTCCGACTACCAGTTCCTGGTGGACGATGACGGTCTGTTGCGTACGTCAGGGACCGATATTCTGGCGGACTGTGCCCAAAGCCGCAATCCGATCGCTTCCATCGATAGGCGTCAGCGGCTTCGCACTCTTCTTGCCAAATCAGAAGCAAATCTGAGCGTGTCGGAACCATTCGCCCGAATATACCAGAATGCAGGCATCGACAGATTGCGCATCGTCGAAAACGGGGTTCCGCACATCGACCGTGTTGCCCATTCGCCCCGGCATGATGGCCGGGTGGCTCTCGGGCACCTGGGAGGCCGATCCGCACATAAGGGCGCCGCGTTGATCGAGGCCGCACTGCGTAAAGGCCAGTTCAAGAACTTGCACCTGACGATGGTTGATGGAACTCTCCCACCCGGCCAAGCAGCGGACACTTTCTGGGGCACCACCCCCGTCACACTGACGGCACCCTACCCCCAATCGCAGATGGGACAGCTCTATAGTCGCTTGGACGTACTTCTGGCGCCTTCCACATGGCCGGAAAGTTTTGGACTTGTAACGCGTGAAGCGCTGTCCAGCCACGTGCGAGTCGTGGCATCCAATCTCGGCGCCATCGGCCAAGGCATTTCAAATGGGCTAAACGGCTGGCTTATCGACGTTTCCACGACCAAAGGACTTACTGAAGTCCTCAGGATCATCGATTCCGCCCCCCAAAAATATCGTTCGCCAATCGCCGAGCCCCATACCCACTTACGGGGAACGGACGAGCAAGCGGCTGACCTTCATGCACTTTATCATGAGATCGCCGACGTGCCACCGGGACGACGCATTGCTCCGGAAGCATAATCGCCTGCAGATAAATTGAAGATAAATTACATATACCGGACAAGACGGACGACATCATTTACAGATTTGGAAATGACATGAACAAAATTGACGCCATATCCGATGCTTATCCTTATTGTTCATCGAATCCATATATTTCTTTCGATTTATTCGATACGCTAATCCGTCGTCGGTATCTGAAGGTAAATGAAGTACATGATACCGTAAGTGCATATGCGCTGGCTCTGCTGGGACGAAGGGAGGCGAGCAGCCCGTTTGATCTCACTTTGCTGCGTTATCGTCTGTCGGACGCGCTCAAGAAGTTCGATGGAACTGGAACCCAGGAGCCCTTGATCGAAGAGGTTTGGGACAGAATCCTGGAGAGGGAGATTGCTGACGCGGACGCACGATTGTCAGCGGTCGAGAAAATCGTCGCCTTCGAACTGGCGGTAGAAATGGCCAACCTCGCCGTAGTCGATGGCGCTGTTGAATTATTACGCAAGCTACGAGCGGATGGAAAAATCCTTATCGCCACTTCCGACATGTATTTCAGCTTTGAAATCATGAATAATATTTTAGAAAAATTAGAACTCAAAGATCTTTTTGACCATGTCTACATTTCCGCCGATCGCAAGTTCACCAAGCACTCTGGAGATCTTTTCCAAGATGTTCTAAGCGATATCGACATAAGTCCGAACCAGATTCTTCATGTTGGTGACAACCAGCATTCCGACATTTCAATGGCCGTCAAGTCAGGGGTCAGTTGCGTTCTCGTAGATCAGCCGTCCTTACTTGAATTAGAACGACCGAAATATGGAAATCGCTTTCGTATCGGGGAAGAGGTTTCCGATCTTATTAAATTACATCTTTCATCTCTTCTTTTTGACGCGCTAGATAAGCGTGTAGAACATATATATTTTCTCGCCAGAGATGGATGCGCCATCAACGAGTTCTCTGAGAGATGGCGAAACCCCATAATTGATAGACATCTTTCACCGCACTCCGCCAGCGACATATACATGAACCGCATTCTCTCCTGCTGGGGAGGCGTAGATTTCTCTGGGGACTGGCTGGTGCAAGCCATCGGTTTGGTATTCTGGCTCAATCACGGTGAGGCTTCCCCAGAAGAAATGTGCAGCCGACTGGGCGTGGAAGCGGTTCCAACAGCATTCGGCGCGGAAGTCCTGCGCACCGATCGAGACACATTCCGGGTCGCAAAAATATTGCAGGATGAGGGATTAGTCGAAACGGTCAGGCAAGAAATCATTCGCAAACGCGAGTTGATCGTTCGCCATTTGCAAGATATCGGTTTTTTTGAGCACAGGTCCGTCGCATTTTCCGACGTAGGCTATTCCGGAACAGTCCTTCGCGACCTCAACAGCCTGTTTGTTAGCAAGCTTGGTAGTGAAGGGATTAATCCTCCTTCCATGCATTTGCACTTGATCGCGACCAATAACAATTATGAGGTTAACCGGTCTCGCTCCTATCCATTTGTTCGTTTCTCATCTCAAGTCGTACTTCCAAACAGCCTTCTGCCAGAAAGCCTTACAGCCTCTTTCTCTTGGCTTGAGTTCTTCTTCAAGCACCGAACGTTACAACCGATCCTCCGTTTCGTCGAACGAAACGGCAAATTGGTACCAGAACTGCGTCATCACGAGGGCAATCAAACGCCTATTCCAACAGAACGCGTACTCGCCTTCGCAGAAACGCGAGATGATGATATTGTGCCACTCTGGATGGCGGCAGTGAACTTCCATGCACCATTGGTTGATCCCGTAGTCGCGCGCTTCAATGATCCCGACGCTGACACGTTGAGCCAAATGTCAGACGAGATATTTGAACTTCATTCCGTACAAGGCTCAAGACGCTCAATCATTTTAGACGTCCCCGGCGGGCGTGTCGAAGCGATTGCCCTTGCCGCGCGTGAAGGGGATTACTGGATCCCCGGGTCTATTGCAGCGTCGCGCGCGGCCGTTCCAGAACTTCTGCAGGATAGCCCCAATTCCCACCGAAGGCGAACGCCCGGCAAAAAAATTCTTCGGCTTATTCGCGGCAAGAAGCATGCCGTCAATGTGCCGCCGATAGCGACTTCCCGAAGCTTCGACGCGAGATTCTATCGCGATTTCTATCCTGATCTTCGCCATTTTACCAGCGACGAGGAACTTTGGCAACATTATTTTGTTCACGGCCGACAAGAGAAACGGCTCGCAAATTATGATGCGCTCGTTGCTCAGTTGACGGCAGAGTTCGGCCCGATTCCGACCGATTTTGATCCCAACACTTATTTGGCGCTCAATCAGGACATTGCCAGTCAGATTGACAGGCCGGAGCGCGCACTGGATCATTATATGCGCGCGGGTCAGAAGGAAGGGCGGCCATATCGTTTTGTTCGGCGAGAGGTTGTCCGAGAATTTGACGTACTTCACGCTCGCGGCAAAATCGCACTTTCGCCTGCAGAGGAAACGGCGTGGACAAAGGGAACGTCGGCCCTCGACATTTTCCTCAGCAGATATGGTGTTAAGCAAGGCCCATGGATTGATGAGATAAATCCCGCCGAATTTAGAGCATTGCACTCAAAATGGGCAGGCCCAGTAGAAAACAAGGCGGAATGTATCATTGCCTTGTTTGAAAACGGATTAGAAAGATCACCCGCCCTGTCGCTCAGCTGCGAGTTTGATCCAAATTTCTATCGCAAACAGGCCGGAAGAGGCTTGGAATGCCCGGCACATGAACTTTATCACCATTATCTCTCTCAAGGATCAAGAAGAGGCCTGGCACCTTCAGAAGGTGCCGCGCTCAAACGACTTTGGGGATATTCTGATTTTCCGGAAGAATTTAACTGGCAGGCATTCGCCGAAAGTCTTGGATTGCAAGTTCCTTTAGTGGAACGATTTGATATACTGCGGCAGTTTGTTGATACGCCCGGGATCGAGCGGTTGCGCTTCCTATCGCCTTCGGCAGGCGGTCGGTTAATCGAGTTCTTAGCCGTCCGTACAAAGCGCGTTTACGGGCGCCTGGACGAGGCAAAGCAGTTGCTGCAAGCAGGCCTGAAACTGTCGCAGAATCATGGGGTATTTCACCACCTTCTTGGCGATCTTGCACTGCAAACTGGCAATCACACGGAGGCCCTTCGCCATTTCCGCGATGGTATTTTGTCCGCGTCCCCCAATAGGTGGAGTTTCATTCACGCCGCAGAGTTGCTCGTGGAACAAGGGAACCATGCCTTGGCTCTCGGACTTCTCGAACGCGGCGAGGATCAATGGGAGCGGAGAGCACCTTGGCGCCGGGTCTATGAACGCGCACTTGAGCTTCGCTGCCGGGAAACACTTCATGATCTGCTGTCGCGAGACACCGCTGCCGAGGATCTTGCAAAGGCCGATCGCTTATTTTCCGACATCGCCAAAGCGTTTCCTGCAAGGATGGAGATGAAGGACGCTGGGCGGGGTGTTCTGCTGCTCACGATGCGTGCTTCCTCATCGGCCCGGCGAGATCGCGCGCTCATAGATGGTATCACTGTGCTTGACCTGCTCTCGATTGAGCAGGAAGATTATTTGGCAGCGCTGTTAGCGCATGAGATCGTCATCTTCCATGAGCTTCCATTCACATACGAGGTACTGCGGGCGATCGCGGCAGCCCGCAGCCTTGGAAAGAGGACAATAGCGTGGCTGGGAGATCTCGTGAATTGGCAGGGGCACCAACTTAGCCATTGCGAATGGAACGAAGAGCAGTTCAACCCATCTCCGCTCAAACTCACAAACTTTGTTGAAATGGCACTGCCAGCACGTTATTGTGACGAAATTGTTACCAATATTTTTGGATTTATACCCTTCATAAAGAATATCTCTGATAATATTATTATACACTATCTTCCCAGCGATTTACACTTACTTTCCGACAGTCATAAAGATCATCATGTAGTTTTTGTGGTTCCTCTCTCCGATGCTTCTGGAGGAGATGTACATCATCTAGCGAGGGCATTGCGCAAAGTTGCCCAGGAAGATCCCCGAGTTCACATATTAGCTGACAGGCGCCTTTGTAATACCCCAGATTTTCAGAGAATCGCGGGACGCTGGACCCATCTCAGTGAGGACATGGATTTGCCAGCCTTGGCCCAAACGATCCAGCTCTGTGACGGAGTCGTCCAATTACTGAGAAATCCGTCGAGGCAATATGCTGCCTGGGCGGATGCCCATAGGGCGGGCGTTCCCGCAATCACCCTCGCTAAAACACCAGCATCTGGCGGGATTCGCAGAGAAGACCAGCGTAGTGCCGCAGAGCCCTGGCCCGAAGGGCTGAAAAGGATGCTGGTTAGTGATACAGATGCTGTAGCATATGAAGTATCAAGATCTTTGCGGCGTAAGGGGACGCCAAAGGATGCTCTCTTCACACCGCAAAGGGCGACGACAGGTACAACCCGATCAGATAAGCGTCAACGTATTCTCTTCGTAAATATATTCTTCCCGCCTCAGGTGATCGGCGGCGCCACTCGCGTGCTCAAAGACAATATTGATTATTTCATCGACCATCGGAGCCAGGATTACGAATTTGCAATTCTATGCGCCGATGAGGAGAATAATCATTCGGGCGAGTGGCGGTTGGATGGCTATCGCGGCATTCCTGTCTTCCGCATAGCAACGCCCCAGGAACTGAACATGGACTGGCGGGCCGCCAATGAAATGGTAGGCGCTCGCTTTGCCGCTGTGATGCGTGCGTTCAAGCCGGATCTTGTCCATATCCATTGTCTTCAACGGCTCGGAGTTGTCGTGGCAGAGGTCTGCCAGGAAATGGGCATTCCGTACATTGTGACGCTTCACGATGCGTGGTGGCTATCTAACTATCCATTTATGACGGACCAGAACGGCCAACTGGTGCAGGTGGAAAGGGATTTCCGTACCCAAGTGCAGCTCCCCGAGGTCGGATCCGACGTTTCCCTTCTAAGGGCCGAGCGTTTACGCCGCGCACTCCTGAATGCACGTGATCGTCTCGCGGTATCGCAAAGCTTCGCAGACCTTTACGAAGCATGTGGCATTTCATGCCGCGTTATTGAGAATGGCACGCCAAGGATTTTACCCAAGCCGAAGCCAGCGAAGTCGGACACGCACATTCATCTGTGCCACGTAGGCGGCCTCGAGTATCACAAGGGCGCCTATCTTGTTGAAGCTGCACTACGGACAAACCGTTATGACAATCTGCACTTCACGGTCGTGGACTTGGCGCGCGGCATGGGTCAGGACACCCATGCGATTTGGGGAACGACGCCCGTCACAATCACAGGGAAAATGTCCACTGAGGAGCTTGCCCTCTTCTATGCCCGAATGCACGTGCTAATAGCGCCTTCGACTTGGCCGGAGAGCTATGGCCTCGTCACTCGGGAAGCGATCGCACACGGGCTTTGGGTCATCGCCGGGAATCGGGGAGCAGTGGGGGATCCTGTTCGACCGGAAAATGGCTTCATCGTATCGGTATCAGACACAAATGACTTATCCAAAGCTTTGAACATAATAGATCGCCATCCAGAAAAATATCGCTGCGCTCCTGCACATCTGTTAAGATCTAGGTCAGCGAATGATCAGTCCCAAGAACTCCTATATTTGTACAAATCTATATTGCAGTCCCCTTCTTGATATAATCCAGGGGAGGCATCCACCGCATCATTTCACTTTCTCGTCGCCTTCATTCCCTTTGACGTGCTCTGACCTGACCCCCGGATTTTCCTCCAAGCTTGATTAGAGTCTGGCCTGATGGAAGGACGGACGAATGAAGCGAGCAAGGTTCACAGAAGAGCAGATCATCGGCGTGCTGAAGGAGCAGGAGGCTGGCGCGAAGACTGCCGACCTGGCTCGTCGCCATGGCGTGTCGGAAGCGACGATCTACAACTGGAAGGCCAAATATGGTGGTCTGGAGTCTCGGAGGCCAAGCGGCTGCGGGCGCTTGAGGACGAGAACGCCAAGCTGAAGCGACGGCTGGCCGAGGCGATGCTGGATAATGCCGGCCTGAAGGATCTTCTCGCAAAAAATTGGTAACGCCCGCTGCCAAGCGAGAGGCGGTCGCTCGTCTCCAGGCGGTACTGGGGATGAGCGAGCGGCGGGCGTGCCGTGTTATCGGCGCTGACCGGAAGAGCATGCGCTATCGGTCACAGCGGGAAGATGATGCTGACCTTCGGTCGAAGCTGCGCGAGCTTGCGCAGCAGCGCCGCCGGTTTGGCTATCGTCGGCTGCACATCCTGCTGCGGCGGGAGGGCGTGGTGATCAACCGGAAGAAGACACAGCGTCTCTATAGCGAGGAGAAGCTGGCGGTCCGACGCAGGTGCAACCGGCGTCGTGCCATCGGCGCACGGGCACCGGCTCCGGTTCTGGCGCTACCCAACCAGCGATGGAGCCTGGACTTCGTCCATGATCAGCTGGCTACGGGACGCCGGTTCCGAGTGCTCAACATCGTCGACGATGTAACCCGCGAGTGCCTGCGCGCGGTGCCGGACACTTCGATCTCGGGGCGTCGGGTGGTGCGCGAGCTCAGCGAGCTGATCGCCGGACGTGGCAAACCTGGGATGATTGTCAGCGACAATGGCACCAAGCTGACCTCGAACGCCGTCCTCGCCTGGTGCGGGGAAGTCGGGGTGGAGTGGCACTATATCGCCCCGGGCAAGCCGATGCAGAATGGTTACGTCGAGAGCTTCAACGGTCGGATGCGCGACGAGCTGCTCAACGAGACCCTGTTCCTGAGCCTGGACCATGCCCGGGTGGTGATCGCCGCTTGGGCAGAGGATTACAACCAGGAGAGGCCGCACTCATCCCTTGGATACGAAACCCCTGCGGCCTTCGCCGCTGAACTGCATAAGCAATGGCCTGCTTCGCTACGCCCTACGGGCTCCGCTGCGCAGGCCATTGCTCAACCCGCGCTCATGCGCAACAAACCTGCACGGCTCTAATCCGCACTGGTAGAAACCCGGGGGTCAGGTCAGTGAGAATATGGCAGGTAATAAGCGCAATATTCCTGAAATCAGGAACCGGCTTCGTGAGATTGCGGACGAAACCGGCTTTGAAGAACTTCATAGCTTGGCTGATGAGCTTTATCGTAATTCACCTGTTGGTAGGGCAGCTAATAGCAGTGCGACCCTGACCCCGGAACTGGCAGAAGAGATCAGGAAATACGTCGCTGAGCATCCAACCCTGCACCAGCGTGACGTTGCACAAGAGTTTAATGTTAATCCCGGTCGTGTCTCAGAGGCATTGAATCATCTTGTTTAGGTACCCCCACCCCATGTTTTATTTCGTTTGTCCATGAACGCCCGGCGAGCTTTTTTGCGAGATCGGTAGGCCGCAGGTGGGCATAACGAAAAAGCATTCGGGGGTCGCGATGACCGGAAATCACTGAAAGTTCGATGGTCGTTAAGCCCATTTCAGAAAATGGGCTGATGGCTTCGTGCCGTAGGTCGTGCAGTCTCAGGTCTGGTATCCCGGCTCTGATTCGTAATCTGTTCCAAGCAAGTTTCAGCGACACAGCCGTCATCGGGAAAACCCGGTCATCATCCTTTGTCAGGCTATTAAGGATCATCACCGCCTGATCGTTGAGGGGGATGGTCCGAGAATGGCCGGTCTTGGTATCAGGGATATGAGCCGTCCGGTTAAAGCAATCGATATGTCGCCATTGCAATTTCAATAACTCACCGCGCCTCAGGGCTGTTTCAACTGCCAGCAGGATCAAGGGACGGATAAGCGGATTGCGGGTTTCCGTCAGCGCGGTTTCCAACCGCTGTAGCTCGCCCGGACGGAGGCGTCTGTCGCGGGCATTTTGAATGCGAGGCTTGCGGACCAAGGCGACAGGATTAGTCGGAAGCTGATATCCCCAATCCCGCCGGGCTACGTCGATGACGTTATGGACGAGCGATAATTCGCGGGCGACGGTACCGGCTTTCACCCTCTGCAATCTTTGGTCGCGATAGGCCGATATCGGTGCCGACGAAAGTTCCGCAAGGGATAGCTCGCACATTGGAGCGGAGAGCATCTTGGTCATCCGCAATTCTTCGCTATGGGCGCTCTTCTTGGTCGGGGTTACCTCCGTCATATAACGACGCATCAGGTCGCCTAGGGTGGTCGAGAGAAGAGCTTTCCTATCAATCGGGGCATCGCCCCTGTCGATTTCGGATTCGCGTTCCCTCGCCCATTTGTCCGCAGCAGCTTTGGTGGGGAGGGTACGGTATTCGGGTTGGTATCCCTTGCGGCGAATCTGAACAGACCAACCCGATTTACGTTTCGTAATGGTCGCCATGTGGCGGCTCCTGTGTTGAAATTGTGTCAGGAGCGGCGAAACGGCGCATGTAAGGCCGGGTGGAAACAAATAAGGCCTCAGAAACCCGAAGATTCCCAAGGCCTTATCATGGTGGGCGTGGCAAGGATTGAACTTGCGACCCCTGCGATGTCAACACAGAGGATATAGCGGAAATTGGCAGAAATCCGCCATTCCTGCTTTTTCGTCAGGGACTAAAAACCAAGAACGAACCGTGATTCTCCGCGACTTTCACCGGAGTTACACCGGACTGCCTATCATCGCCTGCGACTCGCGGAGAATACTGGCGGGAGGTGCCGGATGAACGCGCCGCTCCCACATGACCTTTTCGGCAATGAGACGATGCAGCGCGATGCCATCTTTGCCGGCCATGACCGCATTGAACTGATCCGCTTGTGGGGGCCGGGGCCGATTGCCTGCGTCATCGGCTGCAATCCCTCGAACGCGGACGCGAAGCGGGATGACCCGACCACCCTCTGGTGGATCGACTGGTTCCAGCTGTTCGGATTCGGCGGCTTCAGGGCGGTCAACCTCTATCCCTTCTGCACCTCCAGCCCGGCCGAGTGCCGGAAGCGCGCCGACTGGCACCTGACCGACGACTGGTACGTGCGGGACCAGATAATCATGACGAACCTGCCCCATGTCGGGAAGGTGGCGAAGGAGGCCGATCAGGTCTTCGTCTGCTGGGGCAACATCGCCTGGGACGACATGTGGATCGAGCATGTCATTCAGGAGATCCAGCAGGGCGAAGCGCCTTGGCCTGACCTGTGGTGCTGGGGGAAGACGAAGAGCGGCGCCCCGAAGCATCCCATGGCGCGCGGCAAGCATCGCATCCCGAAGGATCAGAAGCCGATCCTGTGGAGGGCTGGGGAATGATAGTCGATCCGAACGACTTCACCCCCGAAGCGCTCGCGAAGGTGGCGCCGACGTGCGCCGATTGCGATTCGGCGGAGCGGGTCACGATGGCCCGCGGCCCGGAGATCTACCCCCATCGCCCGGATCTGGCTGACAAGCTGTTCTGGCGCTGCGGCTGCGGAGCCTATTGCGGGGTCCACGCCGGCACCCTGAAGTCTCTCGGTCGCCCGGCCGGAAAGGCGACCCGCGACGCGCGCCAGGCGGCCCATGCCGCGTTCGATCCCCTATGGGAGCGGAAGATGCGCCGGGATGGCGTGTCAAAACAAAGGGCGCGCGGGGCGGGATACAAATGGCTGGCCAGCCAAATCGGGATCGCTCCCAAGGATTGCCACATCGGGGACATGGATAGGGCCACTGCTCTGAAGGTGGTCGAGGTTTGCCAGAATATCGGGAGGAAATCAGCGTGACCCAAGCATATCCGCTTCACTGGCCGGCTGGGTGGCCGCGCACCAAAGCCCGCGCCACAGCGCGCTTCTTCGAGCATAAAGATCGAGGCGGCTGTGTCGGTCAAAAGTCGCTGTCGATCGCCACCGCGGTCGAGCGTCTCGAAGCCGAGTTGGATGCGATTGGAGCGCGTAATGAGGTGCTGTCCTCCAACCTGGAGCGGACGCTATCGGGCCGTCCCCGCGGCGACCGTGGTGAACCAGTAGATCCTGGCGTCGCTGTGTATTTCGAGCGGAAAGGCAAGCCGATCGCTCTCGCCTGCGACCGCTGGAACCGCGTAGCCGACAATATCAATGCCATTGCCAAGCACATCGAAGCGATCAGGGGCATGGAGCGCTGGGGCGTCGGCAATCTCGACCAGGCGTTTACCGGCTATCAGCGTCTCGCCGCGCCGGAACAGTGGTGGGAGGTGCTGGGCGTACCTATGCGGCCGACGCGAGACGAAGTGAACCGGGCCTATCGAGACAAGGCGCGCACGGCGCACCCGGATCAAGGCGGCAGCCATGCGGCGATGGCCCGGCTGAACGCAGCGCGCGACAGCGCCTTGGCAGAGATTGGAGGATGAGCATGACCCCCGACATAATAGCTGCGCTAGGCCCTGCTGATCGCATCAACGCCTACGCAGCCGCCACCGGCTATCCCAACGGCCTCTTCATCGGCGGAGACGGCAGGATCGTCGGCACATGGATCATGGGCAACAACTATCGGGTGAGGTCCTCCTATTATGGCGGGTATCCTGCCGGCTATCTGCGCCGCGTCCGGGCCATGTTCCCCGAAAAGCGCAGCGCCTTGCATGTTTTCAGCGGCAAGGTGGATCTGGACGCTTTCCCCGGCAAGCGCGTCGACATCAATCCCGAACTCGAACCCGACTTTGTGGACGATGCCCAAACCCTCGCGTCAGTGCCGCTGGAGACGTTCGATATTATCCTGGCCGACCCACCCTATTCGGTGGAGGACGCTGAGCGCTACCAGACGTCGATGGTCAAGCGGAACAAGGTCATGGATGCGCTGTCGCGGTGCAGGCCTGGCACGCATGTCGTCTGGCTCGACCAGGTTCTCCCCATGTATCGCAAGGCCGATTGGGAAATTGAAGGCGTGATCGGGATGGTGAAGTCCACCAACCACCGCTTTCGCATCATCACCATCTTCAAGAAGAGAGGCTGAGATATGGCCCAGGAAAATAGCATAATAGCTGCGCTGGCAGCAAAGGCAGCCGATGAATGGCGCATCCCGTGCAGCAAGAACCCGAACGATGACAGCCTTTGCAAGCCGAAGGACGATTGCGTTTGGGGGTACGAGCAAGGCTATCTCGCAGCCCTCTCAACTTCGCCCGCAGGTCAGGAGGTGCCAGATGAAATGACGGCCGCCAGCGTGGTGCAGGAAATGGCGCGCATTAAGGCGCTGTTTCAACCGGCTGACGGAGACAAAGAAGACCTGATCACTTACGCCAAGGAAATTTCGCACCTGCGCAGTCTATCGGTAGAGCCTGCGGGCAATGGGCGGGAGAGCGTAGAGGCGATCATGGATGCCGTAGTTGAAGGCATCATGTCGATGGACCGCGATGAACTGATGAAGTTCGTCACGCCCCAAGACATTGACAATGTTAAGTCCACCATCGCGGACGCCATCGCCAAAGCCGCCGCAGAACGCGCCGCCCTTTCATCACCCCCTGCGGCCGATCAGGAGGCTATGACGCCCGAAGAGGCTTGGCAGGAACTTGTCGAGTACGACGATCGCACATCGCCAGAAGAATATCCCGACATGGCGCTTATCACCTTCGAGGAATTGCGAGTGTTCATGGGTGCGGCCAGCGGTGCCACCCATCCCGCGCCTGCTTTGGATGGGGTGAGAGAGGCGCTGGAGGCGGGGCGCAGCATGCTGATCCGGCATCACCATTGGCACACACAGCAACGAACACCGGACCCCGAACATGGCTTTATCCCGGCAGACGAATACGGCGATAGCGCGCTGTATGAACAGACTGCCGATGCAATCGACAAGATTGATGCCGCTCTCGCCGCCCTTTCCTCCCCATCTGAAGGGGAGAGCGCGACGGTATCGCGGGAGGGGGAGGCAAAAGGAGGTTTCGCGTGCCCGGTCTGCGATAAGGAAGAGTCGCATCACCATGGGCTTGGCGTTGTGCAGGCTTGGCGCAACACAACATATCAAAGGATGATTGAAGCCGCTATTTCGCAAGCGTTTTCCGATGGCGCGTATGCGGTAGCAGGGGCTTACGGCATCGATGACCCGCAAACCGACCACGTCATCAAGCAGGCGTTTAGTCCGAAAGATTACGCTCTCTCCACCCCTGCAACCTCAACCGAGCCGGACACGCGGGCCGTGTGCGAGCAGTGCGGCAAGCTCGGCGCGTTCTTTTGCGATCATGTGGGCGCTTCTGCAACCTCAACCGAGCGGGGGCGGTGATGGGCGAGCATCGTTTCGTGATCGTAACACGGTCTGGTCGAGCGGAAAACTGCAAGGACGGTTCCACCTACTGGTCCATCCTCTCAGACGTTTACGCGCGGTACCAGAGCGCGGGCGGCAATTGGGACCGACCAAACATGCTCTTGCTGAACGGCAAAATCGTCATCGCTTCCGGCTTGGCGGACAAGGCTTGGGACTACGGGAGGGCGAAATTCGAGCGCACCGCCCAAACGGTTGCTGCTTTGCAGGTCGAGCAGGCTCCCGACTTCTTGAAGGATTTGAAGCCATGACCCACCCCACCGATACCGCGAAGAGCGATGAACTGAAGGCTGGCGGGGAGGGGCGGCCGATAGAGCCAAACCATGCCTCGTCTGCTTGGTATCGAGGCTGGGAAATTGGCTGGAATGACATGGCCGCGAAATGGGCTGGCACCGGCTGGGATGCCTACAAGGGCGGCTGCGATCTAGGCGCGCCGCGCATCCAAACCTCTGAGTGGCAGGACTGCTTGGACGAGATTGATGATTATGAGGATGGTGACGCATGACCGATAAAGCACCCGTGACGGTCGAGCAGGGGGACCGCTTCCTGCTGGTTAAGCGCGGCCTGTACTATCGGCCCGGCAATCGGGGGTACACCGGCATCAAGGATCGTGCTGGCCGGTACCCAGAGAGCGACGCCAGTCCGGAGGACGGCATCACCGCGATCCATGAGGACGAAGCGCCGGAATATTCCCAAGCCTGCTTTGCCGACCTTAAGGAAAAGCACATGATCGGCAAGATCGCCGCGCTTGAAGAGGAGATAAAGCGGCTGAGGGAGGCGCTGCGCCCGTTCGCGGAGGAGGCGGATCAGGTTGATAGTTGCGAGGCCCATCCAAACGGATGCCCCGCGCACTACAGCGCAGGATGGTGCGCTGATTTGACTATTGGCGATTTTCGTCGCGCCCGCACAGCACTTGAAGGGCGCGGATCATGATGAGCGACGACGCGCTGCTCAACTACCTGGCTGAAATGACGCCGGCGGTCCGTGCTGCTATCCGGGACGCCACCGAAAGGGATGGTGCATTTTTCCCCGGCTTTGACGCCTATAGGGCTACGGAGATGGTCGAGTTGGTCCGTCCGGACATGCCCACCATATTCACGGAAAAGCGGCTGAGCAAAGACGGTGTGCGTGCGCGCCTGATGCTGCTGGCGCGGTGGGATGAGATTGAACAGGCCAGCCGCGACCCTATCCTTGAAAAGTTGACCTGTATGGCACCCTTCATCGACCAGTCATGGGACGGCACCTCAACCTACAGCCCCTCCGAGAAGATGATCATGCGCTACTTTATCGCCGTGGCGGACAAGGAGAACCCCGCGAGGATACGGCGCATGAAGGAGCAGGCAATCGGATGGATCGATGAGTCGAGGCGTCGGTGGAAGGCGGGCTTTCATGCCAATCCGATCGGCACCCCTCTGCCTCGGACTGAAATGCAGGGGCACGGATCATGAGCAGCATAGCATGTCCCAAGTGCGGATCGTACCAGAACAGCGTCATGGACAGCCGGTCCAACCCTGATCCCGTCCCGAACATACGCAGGCGCCGGAAATGCCAATGCGGCCAGCGGTTCACCACCAAAGAGGTCGTCGTTGACGGGATGGAGAGACGCCAGATGCTCGATTTGAGCGACCTGCCATTGGCGACCAGGGCAGCGTTTCGGCAGTTGCATGCGGCGGCGCTTCGCCGAGATGGGGTATGAGAATGGATCAAGCAACCGCCTATGCAGCCCGCCAGCTTGGCGCAACTCCGGCAGACATTCCCGGACTGTGGAACGTGCCCGGCCTTCCGGAACTGACGACAGGCCAATTGCTCCAGATTGCAGCGCAGCAGGTGTGCCCGATCGACTTCAACGATATGCAACCCTTAGGCGGGGACATCGAACGGATCTGGGATCAGAATTTGGACCAGCTTTATGAGCGATGATGCGCCGGCCGTCCATTTCGTCTGGTTCCGCGGCGATGAATATCATAGTGCCTGTAGGATATGGGGAAAGCCGGACTTCATCCACATGGCCTGGGACCGGCGAGCGCTTCGGGAGATTGCGCCGGGTGACGTCGTGATTTTTGCTCGCGGTCCTCATGATCAGCCGTATGTGGATCGGAACTGCAACGATATTATCGAACGGGCCGACCATTGACCCGAACCAACCGGAGTGGCGGATACGCACGAAGCCGCTCCGCCTCATGTAGCGCCCAGGCTAACCCTTCCCGCCGCCGACTATCGATCGACACCGTGTTGATCCGGTAAGGAATTTCCTTCGCCTCATCCTTTCGTGCCCGGACTGAGTGGAAGAACGCTTCCACGGCGCGCGCCCAGGTATAGTCAGGGTCTTCAGGAATATAGGGGTCCGGTTCAGGCGGCGGCTGTGACGCAGGCAAGATTATCGCTTGATCGGACGAACCGCATTCCCTGCACCTAAACCGCCTTACCGCCCGCCGGAGATCCAGGGGCCAGCCGCGGACCTCAAAAGCCGACACGACGTCTTCGGCATCCATGTCTTTGCCGTTCGCGCAGCGCCAGCACCAGACCCGCACACGAAGCCCGGCGAACGCGATTTCCCCGATGGAGCCGAATCGAGCCATTGCGCGGTTATACGCTTCAAGGAACACTCAGAGAACATTTTTACCGAAACACGAAGCTCTAACAATCAAGCATAGTTGAATGACGAACACGTCATAAAAACGGGGTCTTCCACCGCTTAACGGTTCGGCCCGTTCTGGGTAGGACCCGCGTTTTTCCTATTGTGATCCTGCGTCTCTTCTGTCTTTCTACTCATGCAACGCAGCGATGCGGAGTGCTGGCCCGGCAAGGGCACTTGAAACGAAAGGCAAGAACACATGCGCGTTCATCACGCAGCAACTAAGCAGCCCCAATATGAAGGTGGCCTTATCTACGGATGGTCCAGCCTCCTGAGTGCCGGCGCTGCTTTCTTCTCCATCTTCGGTGCCGCAGCGGCATCTGACCCCCTAGCAATATGTGCCAGCGTCCTTGCAGCCATAGCGGCGGGGACAGCCTCTGTTGCCCTCATCGCAATCGAACCGGAGGCCTGATCCATGACCGCATATAACCCCATCGCCACCATGCAGCGCCTACAGGAAGCGGGCCTGAACCGCAGGCAGGCAGAGACATTGGCCGATGAGTTCGTTTCTGTTAGGGATGATCTCGTGACCCTGAGCGACCTCAAAGCCGAATTGAACGCCGTGGCCCTGCGCATCTGCGCGGCTATGGCGCTGGGCTTCACCGCCTTGGGCTTCATCGTCTCCCTGAAATAACCGGCGCGGCGCGCCTTGTGCGCGCCGTCCCTCCAAGCGGCGGCCCCTCATCGGGGGAATGACCCTATCGCCGTTTTGAGGGGCGCAACGCCCGTGCCTGGCCAGCTTCGGCCACTTGAACCGAACCAAAGGGACAGAACTATGACCACCATTAGCGCCACATATAGCCCAGAGGATAACAAGATCCGTCTGTACCCCTCATCTCGGCTCGATGCGGAGACCTATGCGCGGGTGAAAGAGGCTGGCTTCGTCTGGGCGCCCAAGCAGGAATTATTCGTCGCCCCCAAGTGGACACCGGCACGCGAAGACTTGGCCATTGAACTGGCGGGAGAGATCGAGGCGGAAGAGATGACGCTGGCGGAGCGCGCCGCGATCAAGGCGGAACGGCTCGACAATCTGGCGCACAAGCGGCGCAATGAGGCGGTATCGCTCCACCGTCATGCTGATGAGCTTTCGCAGGCGTTCTATATGGGGCAGCCGATCCTTATAGGCCACCACAGCGAGCGGAAGGCGCGGAAGACCAAAGAGCGGATGGATGCGGCGCAGGATAAGGCAGGCAAGGCCGAGCGCGCCGCCAACTATTGGCTGTATCGGGCTGAGGGCGTGGAATGCTTCGCCAATATGAAGAATAACCCGCGTGTTAGGGCGAACCGCATCAAAACGCTTTTGGCCGAGCTGCGCGACCTGCAACGCGCCATCAACAAAGCGCATAGCAATCTAGCGCTGTGGGAAAAGGTCACGACCGACGATCAAATTCGCGCGCTGATCGGGCACGGTGATATTGCGCCTTACGACATGTGGTCCGCCTTGCGTGATGGAAGCATCTCGCCCCAAGAGGCCCGCGCAAAGTGCATTGCAGGCGCGCAGCTGGTGGCCACCGGCCCGAACCGCAAGCGCTGGATCGACCATGTGCTTAACCGCCTGGCTTTTGAGCGCTCGATGCTTGGCGAGGTGCCGCGCTATGAAGGCGAACTGACGCCCGTCATCATTCAGGCTTTCGCCCGCGAGCATGGCGCGGAAAAGCCGAAATGCACTGTGATCGATGACGGGTATTTCATGCTGGAGTCGCCCGTGCCGTTGCCCGCCCATATCAGCGACCGCTCATATCTGGAACTGAGCGAGGACGAATGGCGCGACGTTATGCGGGCCTGCGGCTATGTCGTCCCGGCGAAGAAGGACGCAGCGCCGCCGATCCTCAATCTCGACGTGACGGAAATTCAGGCTAAGTCCCGCGCGACCTATCGCGGCGCGCCGGAAGTCGAGTTTATCCGCGTGGCCCGCGTGACCAAGGAACAATATTCCAAGGTGGGCGCAGACTATCGCGGGACCCGCCTAAGCGCTTGCGGGACCTTCCGTTTCAAGGTGGCGTCGGCTCGCGCCTTGGGCGTGGCACAGGAGGGCGAACACTGGGCTTTTGTGGCTGTATTCCTGACTGACAGCAAGGCGCACCCGTTGCCGGAAGCACTGGAGCAAGCAGCATGAAGCCGAGCGTCTATAAGCGGCCAGCCAAGCCCCTCTATATGACGGTCACGCGCCGCCGGGATTTCGAAGCGCTGCCCAAGGCGGAGCCGGTCGAGATTGTGGCGGTTGACCGGGCCACAGAGTGCCATGTGACGCCGCCCGAGGTGGCGGCGCGCATGGTGGCCTATCTGGGCGCGCCTGGCGATAAGCTGACGCTGGAGCCGAGCGCTGGGACGGGCAATCTTTCCCGCGCGCTGCTGGAGTCGGGCCATAGCCGCTATGAGCTTGTGCAGGTGGAGCGCCATATCAAGCTGTCCGGGATGCTCCACCCGTTCGGCAGCGTCATCAACCGCTGTTTTCTGGAATATGCGGCAGAGGCGCGCGGCAAGGTCGAGTTTCCGCGCGTCATCATGAACCCGCCCTTTAGCGAGGTGCGCAAGCATGTAGCGGCGGCACTGTCCCTTATGGGCAGGAATGGCCACGATTGCGCGCCGCGCCTAGTGGCGCTGGTCCCTATCACGTTCCAGCATCCCGACGCGGAAGAACTGGAGACGCTGCCCGATGACACATTCGCAACGGCCAAGGTTCGCACCAAGGTAATTCGCATATTCCGATAACGGCGAAACGGCGCGCGGCCCTATGCCGTGCGACCGTCGCGCAAGACTGGCCCCCTGCGCCTGATGAGCTGGCCACTTGAAACGAAAGGAAAAGAGACATGAAAAAGGAAGCACGTACGCCGGGGCCGTGGATGGTGAACCCGGCGAACCCTTTGGAGGTATGCCCTCAATTGCGCCCAGGTGTTGTTCACCCCTGCCTTGTAACGCGAGTTGCGGGTTTCAGTTATAGGAATAAGGCGGACGCAATTCTGATCGCTGAGGCTCCTGCGATGCTAGAAGCACTACGCAAGGCCGTCGCATGGCTTGATCGTTTACCGGTAGGTGCAGCGTGCCGCGCCAATCCGGGCGATGCCAACCTAGATGATTTTCGCGCCATCCTTGCCCGCATAGATGGGGAGGCTTGAGCATGCCCCGCTTCCTGATCGAAGGATCATCCGACGGCTCGCTTTTTGCCGAGACCATCGACGCCAACAGCAAAGAGGATGCGGAAGCGTTCGCCATCGAGCGCCTGTGCGAAGCTTGGGGCGAAACCTACGGGCCGGACACCACCCTTGACGATCTGGGCGACGCGGCCAGCGTCACGGAATATAGCCCGGATGATTATGCTCGCGACGCTGCGCCGGGGATGCTGGCAATCCTGCGCGAGATCATGACGGTCACGCTTGATCAGGACGGCGACCTCATTCTTTTCGCTGATGATGACGGCACCAATTCTTGGGCCGACAGGATAGCCGCCATCATTGCGGCTGCTACCGGATCGGTCTCCATCGGCGCTGCGCTGTCTCTCCCCGGCGTTGAGCAAACCCCATCGGCGAATGAGCCTGAGGCCACCCTATCGGCGCAGATAGCCGGACCGATCGATCCGCCCGAACTCCCTGCCGGCATCACGTTCAACGAAGCCAACCTCGAAACGGCCATGTGCCTATGGGAGGCGATGCTTGAAATCCGCGACCGGCCGGACATTGCCGCTCGTTTCGAAGAAGTCGGCACCGTGGCCATGCGGCACGCCGTCATGACCCTTATCGCCGATTGTGAGCGGGAATGGGAGGCGGCGCGGGGCCGCGACGAGGATCATTCCCCCTACGACTGGGAGTGGTGCCCTGCGTTTCTGGAGCGCAACCTATCCCGGCTTGGCATTGACGCGGTGGAGGGCTGAGCGATGGACCTGTTTAACGTGCATCAGGGCATAGAAGGCCTGACTGAGAAGCCGCGCAGCGCCACGATAGACGAGCGCAACGCCTATCTCCGCTGGCTTGCCCAGCGAGATGGCATCGGCATCCCTGCCGACGCATCATTTAGCGATCGCGGCATCTACAGCAAGGCAGCAGACGCCTACCTTGTGAACATGCCCGGATATGGCAAGCAGCCGATGCCGACTTGCGAATTGCTGGACGAGAACGGCAACGTCATCCGGACAATCACCTTGCCCGCCGATCCCAGAGGTAAGGGGGCGCTACCCATGACCGCGAAGCAAGTCCAGGAGTGGACAGGACTGGAGAAGGCCCGAAAGCGGCGCGCGCCGAAAGCAACAGCCCCGACGTCGGTGCAACCCGTGGCGGCCGAGCCGGTGAAAGCCGAGCCGGTTGAGTGTCTCTCATCGGCGCAGGAGATGCCCGCCCGATATGGTGTACGCTTTGACGCCCCATCCGTGCACGCTGCCAACGACAATCTAGCACCCAAGCGCGAGCGGACCGCCGCAGAGCGGCGTTGCATCATGCGAGCATGGCGAATGCGCTCTGAGATGCGCGGTCGCGCCGATTTAGACCGGCGGGCCTTGCTGATCGCGAATGGAGATAATCGCCGTCTACATGGGGCGCTACAGGATGCTGAGGCGGTAAGAAAAACCATGAAGGCCGAGCGCGACGCGGCGTTGACGGAGATTGCCCGCCTGAAGGCGAAGCCGCACCACTTCGGGAATGAGGTCCGGCCGGATGATGTGCGCCGCCTAGTTGGGGAACGCGATGACGCTCGGCGGCTGCTGGCCAGCATGGAGGAGGAGCGGGGTCGGTTGGCCCGCGCCGTCGCGGCTGGCGCGGAGATGCTAGACGGCATGACGGAGCGAGCTTTGCGAGCCGAGATCGCCCTCAAGGCCATGTCGGCGCGGCAATCGCGCGAAGGAGCGCTAACCCCCTATCGGGTGAATATGACCGGCGTGTCCTTCGAGGTGGCGGCATGAGACCCCATCCCGCTTTGAACAGGCGCCCCCGCGAACTGGTCCAACTGGCCGGGGAATGGAAGGGGGGCGTTCCAGCCCATGGGACCATGGTGGAAGAGAAGCTGGATGGCGTCCGCGCCTGCTGGATCGGCGGGGAACTGCTGACCCGCGAGGGCACCCCCATCGGGGGAATAGGGCATATCGCCTATCGCCTACGCTCAATCGAGAAGGCTGTGGGCCATGGGATCTTCTTCGATGGGGAGTTTCTGGCCCCCGGCGGCTTTCGCGCCACGCTGCGCCACATAGGGCAGGGGCTGCGCGCTCCGGAACAGGGCACCCTGCACCTCTTCGATGCCATGCCAGCGCCCGCCTGGGCCGCAGGAGGGACCGACAGGCCCCTATATGAGCGAAAGGCCAGGTTGAGGCGCTGGGTGGCCCTGGCGGCCGATCCTGCCCTATCGTGGGAATGGCGCCCCGGCACCCATGGGCGAGAGCCGAAGGAGCCGGCGCTGGCCGTCATCCCCGATACCTGGTGCGCCACGCAGGCGGATGTTGAACGCCTGGCGAACGAGATATGGGCGCGTGGCGGCGAGGGCGTGGTATTGAAGGACGCCGAATCGGGCTACCGCCGGGCGCGCACCGCGGACTGGCTCAAATATAAGCAACGCGGGTGGTCCACTCGCCAGGTGGCATAGGGTATCGGGGGAATAGGAAATGAAGGAAAGACCGAAATTCAGGACCAGGATTCCCACAGCGGAGCATTTCCAGCAGGTCGCCCGGAATATGCAGGATTACATCGAGAGCAGGAAAGGCGCGTCCACCGACCCATTGGCCGACGGATACACCCATGAGGAAATCGCTTGTAATCGGGGACCAACCTACCAATTTCTGGGTAAGCTGCTGGGCGAACATACCACCAACCCCAAGCGAGACCGGGCCAAATGGACAGAGATCCGCCTTTGGGAAACCCCATCGGGGAAATGGGTGGCGGAGAGCGCCGGGTGCAGCGATGAGCCGGGCCATGTCGACATTGCCGACGCTGCGGTCATCGCCGGAGATCAAGACGGTCGCAGCATGGAGTTTCAGGCCATGGATTTCTGGGGCTGGTCCTCACCGGCGAAGGCGCTTGCGAAGCGCCTGGGCTGGAATCTGGTGGTGCGCGTCGATTGAGGAAGCGTGAATTCCGCGCCTACTCCTTCGATAGGCCGCTGGGGCCGTGGCGGGACGTTCGGGCAGATGCTGAGGAAGACGCCATCATCGCAGGGGAGGCTGATCGCAGCGAATTCTCCCGCGCCATTTATTGGAAGGTCGGCTGTCGGATCGATGAAAGGCCGAAGAAGGAAGGTATCGACGATGGTAGGAAAGCCACCTCTTGAACGCGCCGCGCGCGCCATCATCGACGCAGCCCAGGAGCAGGGTGCCTATGTCGGCGGGGAGCCTGACAATCTGCGCTCTGTGCCTATTGATGGCGTGATTGATGCTGAGGCGATGGTGCGTGCCGTCCTCGCCGCGATCCGGGAGCCGAGCGAGGCGATGGAGCGCGCTGGTTGGACTGCGGATTTACCGTTCACGCCATCAATCAAGGTCGGGACGGTCTGGCGCGCCATGATCGACGCCATGCTGGAAGAAAGGCCGTGAGGCGAATCCTCTTCTACAGCGAGGCTGCCCTTGTTGGTGCAATCAGCATCGTTGGCGTATTCCTGGGCTTCGCGAACGCCGCCGGAGAAGTGGGAAACTGGTTGGGTTGGTGAGCAGGCGGACGGCAGGCCTGTGGCTACCCGCCGCCCGCCCTACCGGCGTTCACCAGGCGCCGGATCAGATGAAGCTGAGCAGCGCAAATTCCTGGGCAAATGTGCCTGGCTTGACGCTTGCCGTCGCGAACGGTGGATCGCGGAACACGCCGAAATAGGTCTTCGCCTGCCGGGCGGTCGTTGCCTGGGGATCGAAGCACAGGAACACCGGCTGCCGCCTTCCCACTTTCTCGATCATCGGGCGCCAGTTCGCCTCATATTCCGCGCCGGGAATCCACGACAGCTTGAACGTGACGGTCCGGAAGATCAGCCCCTCTTCTTCTTCCGGCACCCCCCACCGGCCGAAGTCGACCGACCCCAGATCCTGCACCCCGAACTCGAAATTACGGTCGTAATAACGGGCTGGGGTGATCTTCTTTCCGAAAACCGCTTTGGCCGCCTCGAAGTCGCCGTTATGGCCGCCGATGTCGATGCGCCACCAGCGGGCCGTGACGGACCCCGGCAGTTCATGATGGGAATGGTATAGCCCGTCCTCTCTGGTGATGGCGGGGCTGATGAAGGGCAGGGCGCCGCTGTCATAAGGCGCGCTCCCGTCCACCTGGGCCTGCGATGCGCCCAAGCGGATCCTGATGGTGGTGCCGGGCTGCGCGTTCGCCTGCAGCAGCGACACGAAGTCCACGACGCGGTCCTGCCCGAAATCGCCCCGGATCCAGATATTGCCGTTGCCGTTGCTGCGCCAGGTCATGCCGATATGCTTGAACTGGGCTAGGTGGATGGCGGGCTTCTCTGCGCGCTCGTTGCCGGTCGCGATGGCAGTCAGCGGGTAAGGCTGAAACATGAAGGGCAAGGCAGGCATGGATTATCCCCAGGTGGTGAGGACGGAGCGATCCGTCTCGTAGTCAATGCCCAGTTCCACGACGATGGCCGGCAGGTCGGCGCTCTTTTCGCTATCGATGATGCGGGCGGTTGGTGCAGTCATGTTGAAGTCGAGCGATTCCCCCGTGCCCGTCCCGCTGATTTCTGTCACGAAACGGCGGCGGTCGGGCGAAAGCAGGGCCAAGCGTTCGGCCGCCACGGCTTCTGCGTCTTCCACATTGTCGAAGAAGCATTCCAACGGTTCTTCCGTGTCGCGCGCTTGATCGCCATATTTCGCGATGACAGTCCCATCGGGACCGGCGGTGGCGTTGCGGACGGCCTGCGTGATGAAGCCTATGCGGCTGGCGCTAGCCGGCATCTCTTAATCATCCGCCGCGGCGACGGCAGCGAGCTTTGCCTGAAGCCGTGCGTGACCTTCGTCATTATCAACCTGAATATCCGCCAGCGCCTCCTTGGCCGTGGCCTGGTCGGGATCATTCAGGAGGGAAGCCGCCGCCTGGTATAGCGCCACGAATTCGGGCGCTTTGGCGATGACCGGCCCGACAACGGGCAGGACGTTCAGCAGGGTAGAAATGTTCATGTCAGGCTCCCGTCTTGCCGGTTAGGGTGAGAAGGTCGGAAATAGCCGCACGGGCTGCCACAAGGGCGCTGGCGTAGCTGGTCGCGTTCCCAGCGGCGTAGGCTTTGCGGACCACGCCGAGGGCGGTGAAAGCCCGTTGATCGAGCTTTGCGATCTTTGCGGCCGTTGCGCCCTTGATAAGCCCAGCGTCGACGCTGGTTTCGACGGCGACCCGCGCCGCCTTGTAGGCGAGTTCGGCGGCCAGCGCGCCCTGTTCGTCCAGGACAGTGCTGTCGGCCACCGCCGCCGGCGGCGCGGGCAGGCTGTTGATGGCTCCGGTGACGACGCCGCATGCCATGAGGGCGAGCGGCAGGCAAAGCGCAATGAGGCATTTCATATCATTCTCCTTTTTCGGTGGGTCAGGACTTGGTGTCGCTGATGGGCGGATCGACAGGTGGGAGCTTCGCGATCAGTTGCTCATTCACAGATTCGCCGCTGTCGCGGGCCTTGAAGGTGCCGATCACGCCGATCAGGCCGGTTACGGCGGCGCTGATGAAGCCGAGGGCCGCCACGATCTGCGCCAGATGGGTGTCCGGCTCGACGCTGACGCAAATCACGGCCGCGACGATCGACATGATCACGATGGCCGCGAGGGTCGCCAGATAGGCGATGACGTTGTGGCGGTTGTTCATGCCGCGATCGCCACACGATTGAGCAGCCAGCCATACACGAACGCCTCCTGTGAGCCGTTGCGTTCAGCTATGCCGATGTAGCGCTCGCCCTGGAGCGCGTTCATCGCGGCGAGCAGGACATCGATCCGTCCGCGCCGAGGATGCGCCAGATAGGCGGCCAGTGCCGCGTCACTCTTGCTGCCATAGTTGCCATCGATCTTGGCAAGATCGGGCCAAAGCTTCCCGCCCTCGTTGAAGGCATTGAGCGCGCGCTGGAGGAACATCACGCCCCAGGGCGCGCCCATGTTGACGCCTGTGTCCAGCGCCTCCGCCGCCAACTCAGGCGAGCGTTTGGCGAGCAGATCGATGCCAGTCGCGGTGACGAACTGCCGCCAATAGATGTCGAAGGCCGATCCACGCGGAAAGACCCTCATGTCGCCCTTATAGCCGTTCTTGCGCGCGAGAGCCTGCGTGATCCCGAACCGCGTCGGCCCGCCTCGATCGGCGGGATGGTTCACGTAATCGCCCTCCCGGGTGATGACGTCGTCGATCATCTCCTTCGGCGTCTTGGCCATGTCATTCTCCATAAAAAAGGGCGCCTGAAGCGCCCGAAAAAATCACCGATCATGGGAATGGATCAGGTCGACCCAAGCCGACGGTCATGGGCCGCGATTACGGCCCCCAACTGCCGGGCTTGCCCCTCTCCGTCGACATAGGCTTGCAGGCGCGCGAGCTGGGCTTCGGTTTCCCGCTTCGATGCGTGGCAATCCTCCACCTCACGCTCCAATCGCTCGATCCGCTCATCCTGCTTCTCCAGCCGGTCTTCCAGCGCGAGGCGATATGCCTTCCAGCTTTGGTCCAGTTCGGCCCGCTGCTGATCGTTCGACGCTGCCACGCGATCGGCGCGGCCTGTCAGCCAGAGAATGAGCCAACGCACCGCATATATTCCGCCCCCCACGCTAAAGCCGCCCGCAGCAACCTGCGCCACGTCACCCGCCAGACCGCCGTCGTCCATCGTTCACCTTCTTGTTTGAGTAATTATGCCGCTCAAGCGCATCGGCGCAGGACATCACAGCGGCAATCAGGTGGCCGGGCTGACTGCCTCGCCGCTCATAGATTCAACCCGCGCGACCTCGCGGTCGAAGAAATCGGTGACAAGCTTCAGCCAAACCCGAAGATCAAACCGACCCAACGACCGCATATTTGCCTGCCGCCCAGCGCCAAAGCTCTCAATCCAGCGATATTCTGCTTGTGCGACCATCGCCAGGATGATGCGTTGAAGGTAGATCATGCCGACTGCGCCGCGGGCCAGCCCCGGAATATGTCGACTGCCAGCACCTCTTGCGCTGTTTGGGCGGCATCCATCTGCGTGCGCAGATCGCGGGCATAATTGTAGATGCCGTCGACAAACTCCATCGCCTCGCCCGCCATCACCATCATTTCCGTCGGCGTGAGCGAAACGACGCTGTTGTCCTTCATCGTGAACTCCAGGGGCGCGTCATCGCCGCGTGATTTTCGCAGCATGGCAACGCCCACCTTGAGCTGAAGATTCTGGATATGGAGGGGCTGACTATCGACGATTCCCCAACTGGTCACCGCGCCGCCGACCGCGAAGGATGCGCGGATCGTCTTGGTAAAATCCCACAACGACGCGCGCAAGACTATAGGGTCAATGTCAAGCAACTGAGTTTGGGCGTTGAAGTCCTCCGCAGGGATCGTCACCACCCCGCGATTCCCGATGAGTGATTGAAGGCCTGCCGTTCCCTCCGGCCCGAAGCCCCGGATAAGCTCCTGACCCGTGCCAACGTCATAGATGACGAAGTATTCATTCATTTCTTCACCTCGGTAATCTGGAAGTTGGTGCCCTCGCCTAGGACCACCTTGCTGCCATCGTTCGGGCCGAAAAACTCGAAATTGAAACTGCAAATATGGTTGCCAGCGGACAGGCCGCTCACTCGGTAGCGGAATGATATGAAGGCAGAGCCAGAGCCAGCCATCGTCATGTCATGCCGACGGAACCAGTGCTGCGTTCCGTCGATGTAAATGCGTATCCACATTGTCGGGCTGGCGTTGCCGTTTGGCAGAAGGCTTACGGACGCTTCGAACTCAAGCGCGGAGCTGCCTTCGTCTTTGGCAAATGTCGTCGAATAAACTGCGTACCCGCTGCCCGTGTTGACGCCCTTGAACACATCGTATCCAGGGTTGGAAAGCTGCGAATAAACCGTCTTGTTGACGGCGTTGTTCGTGATCTTTCCCGTGGTGATTGTCCCATCGACAACCAGGTTGCCGCTGATCGCCACATTGCCGAGATTGGCGCTGATGGCGGCCAATGAAGTGACGCTGATCTTCGCGGCGGTGACAGCACCGGCATCGAGTTTGTCGGTAGTGACAGAGTTGGAGGCGAGATGCCGGGCGAGAATATCGCCATCGACGATCAGCTCCGCACTGGCGGCGACTTCAAGCTTGCACGCGGTAAACGCCATATATCCGGACGCGAAAGCAACGTCATTGTAAGCGCGCAAGTGATAGGAGTGGCAGTTAGCCGGGAAAGTGAATTGCCGCGACTTGGTCGTGTTTTCTCCCGGCGCGAAGTCGATGTTGGCCTGGGTGATGTAGGTTCCCGCTTCGTCGTAAAACTGTACCGCCACGCGCAAAACGCTTGATCCGCTGGGCGCAGTATTCCGGCCCCTTACGCGGAAGTTGTAGGTGAGGCCGTCCGCGCCGTTGATCTTCTTCCTGATGGAGGTGATATGCCGTCGCGAGGCAGCGCCGGGTCCCACTTCAGCAACGCGGGGCGTGGCCATGACAGTTGCCGCATTGGTACCGTTCGGCTCCCGCAAGACCCAGCCCGATTCAATCGATGACCAATATCCATTAAGGCCCGCATCATCAAAGTAGGGGTCTGGGCACATATTGTCCGGCATAATGGCCATCTGGTTCGCGCGGACCGAGTTTGCTGCCAGTTCTCGGGTGTTGATCGCTGCCGCTGCCACCTTCCCGGCAGTGACGCTATCCGCGCCCAGATGCTCTGCAAGGACCGCACCTTCAACGATCAGGCTTGCATCTGCCGCCTTCTGCAAACGAATTGCGGAGATCGACAGGTTTCCGGTCGCGGCCCACGCCTCCCCGTTATAGATGGCGATCCGGTAATAAATGCAGTTCGCCGGGAATGTGAACTTGGTCGACTTGATCTCGCCAGCGTTGGGCGTTCCTGGAGCGAAATCTACTTGCGCTTGCCCGATGATTGTCAGCGGGTCACCGCCATAGAACCATACGGCGCATCTGAGGATCGTTCCCGTGCCGCTGGTCGGTGTTGTGTTCCGACCATGCGCGCGGAGCCAGAAGGTCTCACCCTGGCTATCGCACTTCTGCAACCCGGTGCCGATATGGATACGCTCGCTTTGCGGGCCACCGATGTTGATGGCGCGCGGCACATTCATCGCGACCGATGCCCAGCCGGTCTCATTCAGGTAGGCCCAGGCGCTCTGCTGATCGACCCGGTAATTCCAATAGGACATGTCCTCGAAGAACGGGTCGGCGCACATGTTGTTGGGGATGATCGACATCTTTGATGCGACCACCGCCCCAGCAGCCAGATGCGGCGTCTGGATGGAGTTATCATCGATCTGTGTGCCGACAATCTTGCCAATAACATCGCCCGCCGCGACCGTCGCCACATAGGCAGAGCCGTTCCAGCGGTAGAGCTTGCCGTCCGAGGTATTGAAGACGGTATTGGTACTCTTCACCACTGGCAAGGTAGGACCGACAAGGGCAATCGGTTCGATGCCGGCCGCGAATTTCGCTGTCGTCAGCGTGGCATTGTCGATGTCCGCGCCGTTGATCGCGGCCGTCCACGCGCCGCTCTTATAGCGGTAGAGCTTGCCGTCGCTTTCCCGATATACCAGCCGACCTTCAAACAGGTTTGTCGTCGGCAGCGTTGATGCCACGATCTCATAGCCAGCCTTGATCTTGGTCAACTGGAACTCGGACGTCACAGTCTTGCCGCCATAGACCGCCGTGAGGGTCAGCTTGGCCGCATCCCCCGACATGGCGGTGACGCGGTAATAGCCCTTGGGCTGGCCCGCGACAGGGCTGGCTGTCGTCGTGTTGATCGTGCCGGTGCAGCCTGTGGCCGTGGCCGATAATGCGGCCGATGCAGTGACATCGACACCGCCCGACATAACCTTGACCAGGCCGTTGGCATTGGAAAAGTCGGTGACGATACCGTTCTCATAGGCCCAAAGCGTGACTGTCGGGCGTGACAGGGTGATGTTGGGAGCGGCAATCTGCTCCATCTGCTCCGGCGTCGCGCCGTGCGTCGCGTTCGGCTCCGCAGGCTTCAGGTCTTCAACCGGCGTCCCGTCTTCATAGGTGATGTTGCCGGCCGTGATCGGCCCGAACAGCTTTTCCCAATCGGGATTGTCGTCGCCTGGCCCGGAACCGGCATGGGGCGTATCGGACGCATAGAGCCAGCGCGACCCGTTCGGCAGGGATACGATATTGCCCCGTCGATAGACGGTGGTCGGGCTATATTCGCCACAATCGATCAGCGGCGCGTCGAAGGCGATCTCATCGAACGTATGCACCCGCCAACTGCGCGCCGCGCCGAACATGATGCGCTTGTACGGAGCGCTGACATCGGCTTCGGAGCAGCGCCGCACCGGCGGCAGGCGGCGTCCCTGGCAGTCCAGCGTCAGGCTCGGCGCGGCGAAGGTGGGACGCACAGCAAACAGCCGCCCGACCAGGTCCACGCCCGCCTGCGCGTTGCAGGGCCGCGCCATGCGGCGGGCCAGGTCCAGCAGGCTGGACTGTTCCGTGATGACGATATTCACATTGTAGGGGACCGCCGCGTCCAGCGCGTCCCAAGACGCCGCGTCGACCAGCGACGACGATATGCCCAGCACCGCCGCGATGCGCTGGACGATGGCGCCCGTCTTGCGCAGGAATCCGCCGCCATTGTCGCCGTCCACGTCGCCGGTGATGACGCCCGCCGGGGGCGCGCCCAGCCGTGCCATCCCCAGCGCGTGGCAGGTGGCCCAGCGGCCGTTCGGAATGTCGGCCGCCACCAGTTGCGCATAGGTCGCATAATTGCCGATGCTGGAACCCAGCGAAGCGCCGCGCTCATACAGCGCCGAAATGCCCTGGATTGCATAGGCGCTGAACTGGAAAACATTGTCCACGGTGCTGATCGGGACCGGCTCGACGTTCAGCGCCCGGCCGAATATCCATGGCTTCAGGCGGCCCTTCAGATCCTCGCCGCCCTCCGCGTCGCCGGTTCCGGCATAGGCCAGTTGCAGCACGTCCTTCTGGAACGGCTCCTGGTCGACCTCCGCGGTCAGGGTGAGGGCGTTGCCCTCCTTGCCGAACTCGCTGATCTTGCCCTTGAAGATCATGGCCCCGGCCAGGGAGGGGAGGTCATAGCTGCCCGCGGCGTTGAGCGATGCGGCGGGATCGACGGCGTAGAGCGTGATCCCTGCGCCAGCCCAGCGCAGGGCGCGCGCCGACGCGTGCAGGTTGGCCAGCGCATCGATGCGAATGGCGAGGGCGGCCGACCCAGGCTCAACGTTCTGGGTGAAGTCGCCATCGAACAGCGGAATCCCCAATGACGGCCGCTTGGATATGGCGGGCCACCACCGCTCTCCCGCAACGCCGTTAAGCCGCCGGTCCTGCGCCGACGAAGCGCGCAGCACGGGGCGGCTCCCGTCAACCGCGTTGAGGGGAGAAAGTTCGGCAAGGATATGCATGGTTTAGAAGTTGCCCCTCGCCGAAAGCAGATTGGACGCGACCGGAGTGCCCGCTCCTGACCCGCGCATGGCCGCGAGTTGATTGTTGAGGATCGCCTGCAGGATGGTTGCCAACGACCCCGTCTGGCCGTTCAGGGCGGCGACCAACTGCTGGGTCTGGGATTCGGTGGCCGAAACCACGGGAGCGGCAGCGGACTCGCTGGCGAAGATGCTGTCGCGCGCCGCAGAGATGGAGGCGACATTGGATTCCGCGTCGATGCGCGTCTTCGTCAGCGCCGTCACCTGGTCCAGCAGCTTGAAATAATCCTCGCTGGATCCGTAGACCTGCCTTTGCAGGTCGAGCAGCGTCCGCGCCGCGTCGGAATAGTCGTCATAGGCGGAGATGTCGCCGCCCGCCACGCGCTGGGCGAGGGGGTTATATTTGGCCTGCGCCTCCGCCAGCCGCTCCCGGAGCGACCGGGCGTCGTTGCCGACGGTCAGTTCATCGAACAGCGATTTGAGCGAGGCCGTGACCTTCTCCGCCGCATCCTTGACCGCGGCGGCGCGCTCCTTGCCGTACAATTCCTCCAGCGATGCATATTCTTCGGTCGAGGCGCCGGCTTCCTCGAATATCTTTTTCAGCCGGTTGAATTCCTTGTCCAGCGTGTCCATCGCCGCGCCGACCGGGTCGGTATATTCCTTCAGCCGATGGAACACCCCTTCGAAGTCGAGCGCCTTCTGAAGCTGGCCTTCGATGTCGCTCGACCGCGTCAACAGCGCCTGGGTCGACGCCCGCAGGCCCAGCAGCGCGCCGTCCTTCACCGCATCGGAAATGGCGAACTTGATCGCGTCCTCGCCGCCTTCCTTGCCGAAGTCGGTCACGTCGCCATATTTCGCCTTCAACTTGCCGCTGCGGCCGGTAGTGGAGACGCGCCATTTGCCCTTATATTGGCCGATGCTGACGGAATAATCGCCGATGTCGGCGCCAAGCTGCTCGGCGATGGCGTCCAGCCCGCTCTGGATCGAAGTCCCCGCCAGGTTTGCGTTGGACCGATAGGCAGCCTTGTTCCCCGCCACGGTGACATCGCCGCTGCCCTGGCCGGTAACGACGGCAGTGCCCCATTTCGGCTTCGACAGCAACCCGCCCAGGGCGCCGCCCAGCAGGCCGCCGGCGATGGAGCCGAGTGGGCCGGCGAAGTCGCCCAAGCCCTTGGCGATCTTCTCCAATCCCTTCGTCAGGAATTTCTCGCCGATCTTGTTGCCGAGCGCGCCGCCGATGCTGCTGCCGAGCGCGCTGTTCGCTCCGCCGAAAGCAAGATTGCCGGCGGAAGCGCCGACACCGGCGGCTCCCATGGCCTCACCCAGCGTCTTGCCGATCTTCTCCACGTTCTCCTTGCCGAAAATTTCCTCAATACCGCTGGAGATGGCTTTGGACAGGCTGTCATTGAACAGGTCGGTTCCTGCTCCGACGCCTTTGAGCAGCAGACTAAGGCCGGAATCCGCAGGCGCTCTTTCTGAGACACGGGCGAGGAAGCGCGCGACATCGTTTCCGAAAAAGTCCGCAATGTGCTGGAGTCCGGTATCGATCTGGCGATTGGCTTCACGCGCAAGTTCGCGCTGGCGGCGAAGGCTGTCTTCCTGCTGTTCGTTGAAGAGTTCGCCTTCCTTTTTCCGGTCGCCCCACAGATCCTTGTCCATCTGATCCATGGCGCGCTGGTTGCGCTCATTGTCATTCGCCACCTTCTGCTGCGCGGCGGCAATGCCATAGGCGAGAGCGTCATCGGGCGAGATAAGCCCCGCCTTCATCACCCGGTCGATTTCCGCCAGCGCGTCGGCATATTCCACGGCGGCGGCGCGGCCCTGGTCGAACTTGCTGAACAGAGTTTCGGCGGCGCGCTGCAGTTCCTCCGCCTGGCGTTTCGCTTCTTCCGCCTGTCGCTCGGCCGCCCGCGCCAACTGGTCGTTGATGCGGTCGCTGTTGACCTCGTTCTTGCCGCCAGCCCATGCAAGGTGAAAATGGTCGCTATGGCCCTTGTCGCCGGGGCCGAGCAGTTCCTTGACCGTCAGGCCCGCCGCTTCGGCGGCGGCGCGGATCTGCGCCTTCGTGATCGAACCCATGCCCCCGGCAGGCACGAAGTCCACCGCCTGCCCCTTATAGTGGTAGGATCCCCTGACGTGCTGGCTGCCGGTGGTCGAGGTGATGGTGCCGCCGAATGCGGAAAGCAGCAGCTTGCTGACCTGGCCGACGGTCGCGGCTTCCCGGTCGCGGGCGGTGCCGCTGGATTTTAGGGCCTGTTCGGTTTCGCGGATCTTCGCCAGTTCGGCGGCGCGGGCTGTTTCGATGCGTGCGAGAGCGTTGGCAACTGCTTCGTCCGATCCGCCCTTGGCGATGACACTGTTGCGCTCGATGTCGAAGCGTCGGTTCGCACGACCCTCCGCCGTCCGCATCTGGTCGGTGATGCTGGCGATGTAGTTGCCGCGATTGATATTTGTATTGCGCGAGAGCCGGTCCAACTGATCCTGATTGTCTTTGAGCAGTTGAGTTAGTCGCTCAACCTCGCGGGTGGCGGCAACGAAGCCAGGATTGATGACGTCGCCGCGCGCGGTAATCTTCACATCATCGCGCTTCTTTTCAGCCGCGATCTTGGCCTGCTCCAGCATGGCCTTCGTTTCATCGCGAGTAGCTTGCGCATTTTGACGCCGAATATCGATGTCAATAAAGGCAGCGCGCGCCCGATCTTCCGTTGTCTGGATTGATCGCTCCGCAGCCTCATTCAGAGCCTCGATGGCGCGCTTCTCTTCCTCGATGGCCTTTTTGGTTGCCTTGGACGCCTCATCGTGTTGCCAGAGTTTTTCGACCAGCAGTCCAACGGCGAAGGCTGCGCCTGTGAAGGCAATGCCCCACGGGCCGGATAGCAGGGTCGCTATGCGCCCGATGCCCTTCTGCGTGCCATCGGCCTGCACCCCCAGCCCGGACAGGGCGAAGGCCAACTGCGGCAACTGCTGCGCGAACACGACGCTCGCCCTTTGGCCGCCGATGAGGCTGATGACCAGATCCTGCCCCTGCTGGCCCGTCTGGATATAGGCCTGCCGCAGGATGCCGGATCCACGGGCCAACTGATGGAAACCGTCATTCTGAGCATGAATGGCGTTGCTGTGCGCCTGAAGCTGATCGCGGGCATTCTGCACCGCGGCGGCATGCAGCCGCTCATCGATGATGTTCGCCTTCAGAAGATCGTCTGCGGTGTCCAGCGCCTGGTTGAACCGCTGCTGGGCCGCGTACATGGGGTCCAACTGGGCGTGCAGTTGAGTGGCGGCTATTCCCAGGCGTTCCATGTCGCGGACCTGCTGGTCCAGCGCGGAAAATCCCGCGCCGCCTGCCATTGCTGACGGGCGGGAGACGCCCAGCGCGCCGTTGTAGCTTTCCTGCGACCGTCGCGCGTAGACTTCGTCCCGCGCCGCGCGAGCCTGCTCCGCATAGAGTTCGCGATAGGAAGCGGCCAGGGCGGTGTTGCGCGCCGCAGTGGCGTCGATCTCAGCCTGCAACCGGGTATAAGTCGTGACCTGGGCGTCGGCGGCTTCCCTGGCGCGTGTCGCCTCCACGACCTGGGCGCTGAGCGCCTGGAGGTAGGAGCGGGTCTGCGCGGACGTGTCGCCGGTCGAGATGGCAAGCGCCTGCGCCGCGTCCCGCGTGGTGCGGAGCGAGAGTTCATAGGCCTTGGCCTGTGCGGCCGCCTGGCGGAATTCAGCGACACCAAGGTCTATCGCGCCGGACGTCTTCAACCCGCGCGAGACCGCGCCGTTGATGACGCGCTCCACCTCGGCGAAATTGGCTTCGAAGGCGCGGCGCGCGCGGGCGGCCGACTCCCCGGCCTCCCGTTCGAAAAGCGAGAAGCCTTGGCCGGAGGGATCATATTCGGCGCGGATGAACGCCGGAAAGATCGCGGACTGATCGGTCACTTACTTCCCCAGGGCTTGGCGGATGAGAAAGGGCAGGTTGGACCTGGCCCAGGCGAGGATCGCGCGCGGATTGACCCGTGCGCGGCGAGAGGTGCGGCGGATGCCGATGAAGGCGACGAACTGTTCCTGGAGGGCGCGGCCAGCGCGGACGCGGCCACTGGCGGGAAGCCGGCGGGGATTGGCGCGACCGGCCATGCGCGTGGTGACGTTCCGGACGATCAGCAGCGCTTCGCCCGGATGCCGGCCGGGTATCTGGACAAGCGGCCCGATCTTGCTTTCATAGCCGCCGGCGCGATACCGCGCCGGCGTCATCCGGAAATTGCCTTTGACCCGCTTCTGCAAATCATCGCTGGCGATCCACAGCCATGGGCCGCGGGGCGTTATCTCCGCCCCTTCGGTGTAGGAGATGATGGCGCCGACGGTGCGTTCATTCTCCGTCCGAAGGTGGACGATGCCCGACGCGGAAAAGCCTTCCGCGCCCCGGCGATGAACCCGGCCGGAGCGCCGCAGGTCTGACGTCGACGTGATGGCGTTGCCCAGCCGGCCCAGCCCGGCCGCCGCCATCTCCGCCCGGAGGGTCGACACGACCATGCGCGCGCCGCGATCCGATGCGACCAGGGCGGCATTCTCCAGTCGCTGGATGCCGCCCCTCTGGAAATCGCGGAAATGATTGAGGCTGGGTGGGCGAAGCGAAGGCCTAATCGGCATTGCTTTTCAGCCGCGCAAGCTGGTTGCCGATGATGGCGAAGGCCTGCACCAGCAGCGTGGGCTGATCGAGCAGGGCGCCGCCATCCGGCCACACCATCCCGCTGAGTCCCCGATCGCATTGATGATAGAGGCGCAGCAGGTCGAAATCGTCATCGCTGACTAGGTCGCGGGGGTTTCGTCTGAAATCGCCGACGCCGTCGATGTGCCATTCTGTGACTCCGTTCCAGTCGTCGAAGTCGGCTGGTCGGTGGGCGATGGCGGCGGCGATAAGGAGTTTTTTTCCGCTTCCTTCGACAGGAACATGCGGTTGGACGCTTCGACGTACAGTTCCACGAACGCCTTGCCTTCGGGAAGGCCGTTCGCCTTTTCCAGTTCGGTAAGGTCGGCGTCCAGCGCCTCAACCGTATCCAGGCTGAGGACGCCCTCGCGTGAAGAGAAGGGCGTCGCGATGCCCGACCAGCCCGCCAGCACCACAGAGATGAGCAGGGCGGGCGCTTCCCGATTGAAGATCACGTTGTCGGCGGCCAGCTTCCGCAGCGGCGGCCAGTTTTCATGAATGCCGCGCGTAACGGTGGAAATTTCCTCGTCCGACGGTCCGGGGCATGTAAAATCGGGAATGTCATCGATGGGCTTTCCGCGATGCTCTTCCTCCCACTCGTCCCGCGCATCCCAGTGCTGGCGCAGCAGGGGTTCCCAGGTTTCGAATTCATCGTCGCTGGAGAGGGCGCGCAGGCCGCGCAGGGTTTCGGCGCGCATGGCTTCCCGGTCATGCAGCCGCAAACCTTCCTCGATCATGAGGCGGTCGTACCGGCGCCGCTCGCGGCGGCTGACTGCGCGCAAGCGAAAGACCGGCGGGTTTTCGATATTGGCCAGCGCATCGGGGGTGAACCGATGGATCTCGCTGGCCTCATAGGGAACAGAGGCCACGATATTCTCCGGGTTAGAAGGGGAAGACGATCGAGACGTTCCGGTCGGCCGCGTCCACGAACAGGTCGCCGGTTTCGTTCACGAAGTCGCCGCCGACATTGGGCGAGCGATAGTTGAAGCGGGCATCAGGCACGTTGACGCTGACCACCGACCCGGCGCCATAGCCATATTGCGCCCAGACCGCATGCTGGGCCTGCGCGTCGGCCAGCGCCAGCGTGTCGAATTGCGCCTTGCGATATTTCTGCAGGTCGGCGGTGACGGTGGTCTTGCTCTCCACCAGTTCCTCCGCATCCGAACCGTCCGATTTGTTCGGGTTCGGGGCCGCAGCGGTGCGCAGGCCTAGGTCGATGATGATGGACGAACCGCCCACGGCCTTGCCCGCAATCCACAGGTCGCCGTCGCGGAACTTCGGCACCGCGCCCAGGGCGGGGATGGTGGGCGTCGCTTCGTCCGCCGTGCCCTGGATGGACCCGGTCATGGTGACTTCCAGCATCGGAATCGCGCCCTGCTGGCGGGTGGACGTCGGCAGGTTGATGCGCAGGCCGGAGACGCGCATGTTCACCAGGTCGAACCGCAGGCCGTCCAGCCAGAGTGACAGCGACAGCGGATCGGGGTCCGTTTCCGCGATGGAGCGTTGATAGGCCAGTTGCGGCGGGATCTGGTAATTGCCGTCGGGCGGCGCGCCCAGGGTTTCCATTAGCGTCGCCAGCTTGCCAGCGGTATAGGACCGGATCGCGGTCAGGCGCTGGGCATAGGTCGTTCCGATGCTGGCGAGCGATACCAGCAGGCCCTTATACAGGCCGGCCGTGGCAGCGGCAGTCGCCCCCAGCGTGACGCTGGTGGTGGTCGGACCGGCGCCGATCGCTTCGGGCGCGGCCGGGATCGCCGCCGACACCCGGTTCTCGGTGAACTTGGCTGCCTGGAGGATTCGGCCGGGCAGAAACGCATTGGCGGCCGGCACGGCGCCGCCCGTCGGCGGGCGCAGATAGATGTTGAAGGTGAGCGTGCAGTTCTTGCCGATCACCTCGTCCCCGTTCTTGTGGACCGAGCCGGTATATTCTTCATTCGCGACGGTCACGCCCTGAATGTTGAAATTGCAGTTCGCGATGGGCAGCACTTCGGTCGTTGCGCTGGGCTGCACGAACGTGTCGATGATCGGCTGCTGCGCGATGGCGAGCGCCGTCTTGTTGACCTTCAAGCCCATGGATCAATCCTCCTTGGCGGGGGCAGGCGGCGCATCGGCCTGCAGTTCGGGACGGACGAAGCGGGCCTGCTCCAGGGCCTTGTCCAAATCCTTGCCCTTGCGGGCGGCGTCGTGGAGCGCGTTGAAATCCACGCTGCCGTCGGGCAACGGCGGCGCGCTTGGCGTATCAGCCATGGTCGTTTCTCCGGGTGGTTAAGGGAAAAGCTGGCCGCCGACGCCGACGATGGTCGAATGATCGTGGATCAGCGTGTAATAGCTGGCGACGACTTGCAGCACGGCGCTGCCGACGTCGGAGGATTCCGATTGCGTGACGTCGGAACCGATGGGCTGGATGTCCTCCAGCAGGCCGCCCAGCGAAGCGTCGGCTTGCAGCGCGTTGCTGATGTCGGTGATGCTCTGCTGGTTGATCTTGTCGAACGAGCCGTCAACGGTGTTGCCGCTCTGGCATTCGAAGGTGAAGGTGGCCTGGTTGAAATATTGCCCGCCGTCGGGCGCCAGGCCGAACTTCACCTCATAGCGGATCATATAGCCGGGCCATTCGCCCTCGCTCAGCGGTTCGGCCGCGGTGCGATCCGGAAAGGCGTGAAGCGCGCGCCCCGCCGCCGCGACCTCGACCGCGATGGCGGCGATCATGGCGGCCTGCACCTTGCGCACCGCCGCCTCAGCCATTGGGTTCCTCCCTCAGGCCGAATTCCCACCGGAACCCGCTGTCGTCGGTGTTCACTTCCTTGGGGGAAAAGACGCGGCCCGGCAGGCGGGGCAATGCAATGCGCCAGGTGGCGATGGGCTTGCCCGGCACCAGTTCCTTGCCCAGGTCGATAAGGATGTCCTGCGCCGTGGCGGCCGAAAAATCCAGGACGCGCGTCTTGTCGCGGTGACTGACATGCGCCTTGATGGTCATCGGCGCGCCGTTGGGCGGCACCACGCTGATGGTGTCGCCCAACATTGCGTCGACGGCGGAGAACAGACCGGGGGTCAGGCTCTCCAGGTCGGGGGCGGGCATCAGATCGGCGGTGCCAGATTAGGGGTGGAACTCATCGACGCCAGCATCTCGGCTTGGAGATGGGCCTGCTCCGCCATCATCAGATATTGCTCGGCGTTTGCCTTGCCCTTGATGATCTTTGCAGGTTCGATCCCCGGTCCCTCGACCTTGAAGCGCCCGCCGGGAATGGCGGTCATGGTGAAGGCGGAAGTCGTGATGGCGAGGCCCTCGACCTCGATCTTTCCAGCCTCTATCAGCATGGCCACAGCGTCCTCCGGGACCATGGGGAGGCGTGCCTTTTCATCGGAACTGCCCGGATCGCCATGCACCTGACCGTAGCCGGCAATGAACTGAGTAAAGGCCTTCAGCGCCCTGCATTGGATCGTTTTCATGTTGTCGTTCCCTTCAAGCGAAGGCCGCCCTTCAAGGGACGGCCTTCATTCGATCCAGCGCGTTAGCTGCCGGTGCGGCCCTGCAGCAGAGCATCGGGACGGGTGCAGATGGGAAGGCGGTGCGATTCCATCTCGACGTCCGCCCATTCCTCGCGGTCCTTGTCGACAACGATGCGGCTGTACCATTCCTGGCCCATCGTATTGACGGTCGAGAAGGTGGGGGCAGGGGCGAAAGCCTCCTGGAACAGCCCACGCACGCCGGCAGGGAAGAAGCGGCACTTGGCCGCATTGATCGCGACCTTGGTGTTGTCGTCGGTGCCCTGATAATGGACCCAGGTGACGCCCCACGCATCGACCGCGTCGAACACGGTGTCCTCCAGAAGCTTGGAGGCGTTGTTGGTGTTCTTGAAGGTGTCGCGATATTCGCTGTTTTCCTGCATGTCGAAATAGAAATCGTCCCCGCAGAGCGCCATGACGCGCATGCCCGGAGGGGCGACGCCGCCCAGCGCCCGGACGATGGGCAGCTTGACATTCTGGGCAACGAACTTGCGGACCTTCGTCTTGCTCGCCCAGTCGAAGGCGATTTCCGTCGGCGCGGCGATGCCGAAGGTCTGGTAATAATCGTAGATGGTGGTGTCGTCCGCATCGACCAGCACGCCGTTGACGCAGGAGAGGCGGAGGCGTTCGACCGTCGCGGACAGATCGTCCACGATGTTGGTCTGACGCTCGGCAACCTCCTTCTGGAGCGACTTCAGTTCGGTCTCGGAACCGAAGGCGCGGATGCCCTGAAGCTGCTCGGCGGTGATGGTGCTGGATTCCTCGACCCGGCGCGTGCGCAGGTCGCGGATATCGCCCTTGTCGTTGCCGCGCTTCGTGCGGGGCGAACCAGGCTCACTCGTCTGCACGATGTTCAGGGTGTTACCCTTCGTCTCGACCGCGACGGTGCGGGTGCGAACCGGCTTCGGGGTGAACAGGCCGAGCGCGCCGATCAGGCCCGGCACGGTCTGCTTCTTACGGACGGCCTCGGTCAGCGATACGGCCGAGAATGCGTCCTGCTTGAAAACGTCCATGGTCAACATGGGTCGATATTCCTTCTTGAAAAGGCACGAAAAAGGGCGCCAGAGCCAAGCCCTGACGCCCTTGCGTCGTGTCGGGGGTTCAGATCAGCGCAGGATGATTCCGCGGCGCTTCAGGTCGGCGGTGCCCTTGGCCTTTTGGGCGGCGTTCAGGCCGGTTTTCCAGACCACGATGTCGGCATTATGTTCGCAGTCGCGCTTGTAGGCGACGCCAGGCTGGTCGGCCGACGTGGCGTTCACCGCGCCGTACAGGATGCCCGTGGCGATCTGCGAACCATCGGTCCCGGCAGGATTATATTCGACCTCCTTTTCCGTCACCACGCTGACCGTGATGTCGAAGCCGTCGCCTACGGCGAAGTCGGTGGAGCCGTCCGCGAGCGCGCCCTTGATCTGCTCGCTGACCGCACCGGCGCCCGCTACCATTACGATATCGCCCAGCACGATGCCATCCGGGTCTTCCAGCCGGAACGTGCCGTTGTTCGCGGCGGCGGCAGTGCAGCGGAGGGAGTAAACGCCCAGCTTGGCGCCGACCAGAAGCGGAGTCGTCGCGTCGACGGTGAAGGTGCCGTTCCCAGTGTTGCCGCCAGCCTTGGCCGCGGAGACAGCGGTGCCGGAAACCAGCGTGGCGATCACGGCACAGGCCTTCAGGTTCTGGCCAGACTTCACGATCACGGCCTGGCGCGAGCGCTCGCCAGCGGCTTCGCTGACAAGCGACTCGGTGGCGTAAACGCCTTCAGTCAAAGTCGTCATGGTTCAATATCCTTTCCGGAAATTTCAGGTTCGGTCAGCGACGCGCGTGGCGGGCGTCGATGTCAGCATGGATTTCGCTCCAACCGTGGTTGGCTTCGGCCGTCGTCTTGCCGCCGTCGGTTCCGAGGTCGACGTTGCCCGCGGCGGCAATGGCGGCCAGAACGGCAGCAACGCCTTCGCCGTCACCTTCAGCCGGGGCGGCGGCAGCCGCCACCGGAATGTCGTTGAGGGTCGCGATGATGTCTTCGGCGGACATGTCCGTCTTCGACAGCAGAGCGCGGGCAGTCGCTTCACGGCCGACGGCCTGTTCGGCGCCCAGCACGGTGGCCCAGCGGGTATTGGCGGCAGCCGTCGCGGCGGCGATGTCAACCGCGGCGGTGGTGGTCGGTTCGGTCATTACCTGTTCCTCATTTTCGGGGTCAGAACTTGCCTCTCCGGTGACAGCCGGCGGCGTGATTTCGGTGGAGCTATCAGCCGCGGCGCGCGCGGCTTCACGATGCGCCGCGAGGCGCGAACTGGTCGCCATATCGGGTTCCTTCCAATTGCCGGTCAGGCCGACCGGATTTCCTCTTCCAGCAAGGCCCAGGCCTCGCGCTCGGAGCAAATGTCATCGATCAGGCCGCGCTTCAGCAGTTCGTTGCCGGTGAAGACGGCTCCGCGCATATCCTTGATCTTAGCTTCGGGGAGCGAGCGCATCGCAGACACGAACTCCACGATCATCTCGCTGGCTTCGTCCACCAGCGCGCCCAGCATTTCCAGCGTTGCCTCATCGACCGGCACGCCGTCGCCGCCCAGCGCCTTCCGGTCAGCCCAAGCGGCGCGGATCTGGATAGGCTGAAAACCGGCCTTCTCGTAGGCCCGGCTGGTGTCGAGCATGTTGATGATGGCGGCTATGGAACCGCCCTGACACTCCCGGCGGCCCATGATGCGGTCATAGGCAGACGCCAGCACATAGCCGGCGGAACAGGCGCGCTCGTCCAGATAGGCGAACATGGGCTTGCCGCCCTCCGCCTTCGACATGGACGCAATCTCTTCGGCCGCCGCGAACATGCCGGCGCACTCGCCCCCGCCGGTGTGGAAGGGGGAGAAGACGCCCTTGATGTCCGGATCATTCTGGGCGGCGCGCACCGCCGAGACGATGCGGTCGTAGCCGATCAATCCGGAGTCGGCATCCATGTAGGAGCCGCGCTGCACCAGCGTGCCCCGGACCGGGATGACAGCGATGTTGTTCAGGAACCGGAACGGCTTGCGGCCCGCATCCGAATAATGGCTGGCGTCATCCGCCATTGCCGAGATGTTCGGCGCATCCAGTGTCGCCGCCGTGATCTTGGCCGGCTTGATACCCGCCAGCCGAAGCTGGGCAATCTCGACCAGCACGTCATTCTTGAAGCGGTCGATGGCGATGGGGTGGTTGAACAGGCGATCAGCCCAGAGTGGGGTAATGCTCACTGGCCGCCCTCCGTCGTCTTTTTCGGCTGCTTGCTCTTGCCGCGCTTGTCCGCGAATTTCCCGTCGCCCTGCCGCGCCTTGTCGCCGCCGTCGCTGCCATCGTCGGCGGGATCCGGCTGTTCGGGCTGGACCGCCTTGATGGGCACGATCTTGTCCAGCCCCAGTATCTCCACGGCCTTTTCGACCTTGCGCGCGCCGCGCAGCACCTTGCGCCATTTCAGCCCCTGCTCCGCGCAGGTGAGGATGAGGTTGGTGCGGCGCGCATTGGTGTCGATGTCGTTGGCGTTCGCTTCCTGAAGCGGGTTGCCGGTGCCTCGGCCCGGCCCCATCCAATCGGCCTGCACCAGCGCGGCGCGCCATTTGTAGAAGCCCTGCCAGCCGCCGGGCGCCTTCACCTTGCCCAGCAACACCGCCTCTTCCATCCAGGCGGAGTTGATGGGCGTGCAGAACATTTGCGTGAACAGCCGGCGTTCATGCAGCATCGCTCGCCAGACCTCGTTGCCTTGCAGCCGGCCCGACGAATAGTTGATGTCGGCATAGTCCTGGTTATACTGGGCATAAGACAGACCGACCGCGCTGGCGCCCTCCCGCTTCAGGTCGTGGCTGAAGTCCACATAATTGTCGTTCGGGTGGTTGGACGAAAGCAGCTTGGGTTCTTCGCCGGGCAGGTAATGGTTCACCTGAGGCCCGACCAGCCGAATGCGGTTCTTCTCGCGATAGGCAACTTGCTGTGCCAGCGACCAACCCTGGTCTTCAGCCCCTGTCGGAGCCAGGGCGTCACGGACATCGCTGGTGGGGTACGGGCTGACGATGCCGACCGCGAGGAAGTTAGCCAGAATAGCGGTGTCCAGTGTGGCGCCGGTCAGCTTCTCGCTGACCTTCGCCAGTTTGATGAGCGCGGAAAGGCGGGAGACGCCGCGGCGCTGCTCGGCTCGATCAGCGCGGAAGGCGTGAATGAACTGAGGACGTCCCGTTGGACCGAAGCGGGCCACCCGCTCCCAACGATAGCCGTCATCGCCATAGAAATTGTTGTTGTCCGGGTGCCGGACGCGGATGTGGTAGGCGATGGGGGCGCCGCTCGCGTTCACCTCCACGCCGCCATAGACCCGGCCCTTGGCACCATTTGGCACCATGCCGTCCGCCACGCCGTCGGGGTTGCTCAGCCGGTCAGGGTCGATCAATTGGATTGCGGTCTGGAACATGGCGCCGCGGTCGAGCATCTTGACCACCGCGCAGGCCTCGCCATCGATGACCCAGTGGCGATAGGCGAGGGCTACCATAGCGCCGAACTGCATCTGCATGGCGACGTCGCAACGGTTCATGCCATCTTCAGCCCAGAGGTCGAACCAGGCTTCCGTGTTCGTGACCCAAGCGTCTTCCCAATCGTCGTCCTTGCCCATGACATCGATATTGGGTTGCGGCACGTACATGACGTTCGGGCCAACGACCATTTCCACCAGCCGGTTGACAGCACCGGAGAGGTTGGGGTTGTTCCGCGCGAGGTCGCGCGCCCGCGCCACGATGACGTCGCGAGACGGGTTGATCTCGTTGTCCGGGTGCCCGATGCCGGGCTGCCACGAATCCATCTGGGGAATGTCGTAACGCCCCGCGTCGTAGGCGCGTCCGTTGCCGCTCAGAGCCATCACGCGCGTCTTCCGCCCGTCGCCATAGGTCCGCTTATAATCATCCGGCCCCATCAATATGTCACCCCGATGCCGCTGCGGCGCGGCCGTCCGGCCGCCTCATTGGTCTTCCGGTCGATCTCGTTTCCGAGGAAGCTGATATAGTCGTTCAGGTCGGACAGGTTGCGTTCCGAATATGTCATGCGCCGGCCGTCCCGCCAGACTTCCACGACCTGCTCACCCATCGCGAGCAAATGGCGCGCGGCTTCGGCCTCCGCCAGCCATGTCTGCAGTTGCGTCAGGTCTGCCAATTCTCAATCCTCATATGAGTTGAGGCCGTCGAGTCGTTCGATCAGCGATTTGGGTTTTTCCATGCGAGCCAAGGCCTTGTTCTGACCCTCGCCCCCAACCTCAGGACCACCCCCTTCCAAGCTGTCGGGGGCGGGGGTTGCCCACGGGGGCAGCTTCCCTTCATCCCATTTGATGTCCTTGCGATCCGGCTGGAGCATCTGGCGGCCGGCTTCTTCGTAGCCGAAAAGGTCAAGGCTCTCGTTCGGGCCGTTACGGACGAACTTCCCCTCCACCAGCGTCTCGCCGAAATATTCATCGAAGTGGTTGGCAGCGATACCGTCAGCGAACTCGCACTGTCCCGGTCCGCCGTCGGTGACGCCCAGCCGTTCGATGGCCTGCTCCTTCAGGCCGAAGACGCCCAGTTCGAATTCCAGGAGGACCGGCTCCACTTCCCGCCCATGCTCGTCTTTGTTCACCTTGCGGGGCACCACCGGGAGCGCCGGTGCCGTCGAAGATTTCGCTCCCTTGATCAGTCGGACCTTCGGCCAGGGGTTGGAGGCCCGTCCCCAGTAGCGTCCGTTCCTGATGGATCGACGCGCGAACTCGCGGGCCTTCCACGTCACGTTGCCGTCGCCGCTGTCGATGCAGACCGCTGCCACGGGCATCGACCAGCCCAGCCGCCCGATGATCGGGAACCGGCGGTCGATCACCTCATAGAGAACGTCCCAATCCTCTATGCGGTCGGGCGGGCGAATGTCACGCATCACACCGTCGGGCCACCGGCGCTGCCGGATGGTGAAGCGGTCGATCCACCAGGACCGGGATTCCAGATCCCAGCCCCGGAAACTGACGTCGAACTTCCCATGCCCCACGTCCACGGCTGCGGTGATGAAGCGCACCGACGGCGGGCAGCGGCCGACGCGGAAGATCAGGTCATCATTGACCGCTTCGTCCGTCAGCAGCACCCTGGCGCGCTTCTGCAACCCGGCGCTGTCCAGATCCTGCCCGGCGCCCGCGCCCTCGAATATCTCGGCGAAGACCTTGGCCAGCACCTGCCTCAGCTTGTCCACCTTGCGCGTCGACTGGTAGTGGGCGTTGGCGCCCTCCAGATCCCGCGCCAGTTCGGCGTTGGTGATGGCCTTTACCATCAGTCCGTGAATCCAGAAGCCGCGCGCCGGGTTTTCGTCTGGCTCGCCAATGATGCCCGCCTCAATGTCGAGCGTCTGGCCTTCGTGCATCCAGCCGTTGCCGGGGCCGGCGGCTGCATCGTCCACCATGGCGAACCTCTGCTTGTCGTCCAGGCCGGTCAGGCAGTGCGGGCACTGCATCGCGGCCGTCTGTTCGGCAACCTTCAGGCGTTTGGACAGTGGCCAGGCCGCACCCTCCGGCATCTTCTCGTACACCAGCCGGAAGCGGGGCACGTCGGGCCAGAATTTGGTGGGGTAGGGCGATGCGTGCCCGCCGCAGTTGGGGCACTGCATGATGTAGATGCCCTTGCTCGACAGCGTCCACGCCTGCGCCACTCCGCTCGCCCAGCCCAGGTCCGGGTGAGACGTGATCCCGACCTTGCGATGCGAACCCAACTGCCGTCCGCGGATGCGTGACTGCTCCAGGAAGCTGGCCGCCAGCTTGGGCTGGAAAGTGTCAATCTCATCGACCCGCATCCATCCGGCCTGACGGGCCGTAATGGTCTTGCTGTTGGCTTGAAGCACCTCTACCGACCGGCCCGCGACCTTCTTCGCCTTCAGCTTGTTGTCGCTGCGGTCCGGTCCGATCTTGGCAGCGATGTCGGGGTGATCCTCGAAGAGGTATTTGAACCCCTTGTCGCAATAGCTGTCGACCTCGCTATCCGAACCCAGATAGATGAGCATGTCGGGCATCGGCCCGTGCTTCATCAGCTTATGCTCATAGCATTCGAAGATCGCCGTCCCGCCGGACCGGCCCGGCTTGGGCATGATCACTTCGCGGCAGGTGTCGTCGTCCAGGCCGAATTTCGCCGGGCCGATCAGGTAGGGCGTCTGGCTGCGGTTCCAGAGGAACTTCTTGTCCCCCTTGGGCGACCGGAAATAGCGCGACGTCTCCGCGCATTCGATGGTCCCGATGTCCTGGGGCGGGATGAGATGCGACTGGGCGTCCCGCGCGATCTCCGCAATGTCGGCGCAGAAGCCGTCGGCCGCGATCCGCTCGATCGTGTCGGACAGTTCCGCCCTGCTATAGACCCTCACCCAAATTCCTCAGAAAGATGTCGACCTGATCACCGACATGGGCCGCCACGTTCCGAAGCTCATTGTCGACCAGGGCGCGGACCGTCGGGTCCATGCCGCCGTTGGGATCGACGGTTTGGGAGACGCCCAGGATGGCGCTGATCACCGCCGAATTATATCGGGTCAGGAAGTCGCGGACCTGCGCCGCCGGCACATAGCCCCTCTGCTTTTCCTTCATCGCCTGCGCCCGCATGGTCAGGTCCGCCAGCTTGCTCAGTTCCGCGATGCCGACCGGTCCGGCCGGGTCTTCCGGAACCGTGAAGTTGGTAAGCTGGTGGATGCGCCGGGCCGCCGCGTCGTTGGCGGCGATCCGCTCCCGCGCCCTGCGGATCATGTGCTTCAGCACCTTCACCACCTGGAATTCCCATGCGATCCCCTCGGCGCCGCGGCGCTTTATGGGAAAGCCTGGGTCAGGCTCTATGTGGGTGACCAGCAGGTTGCGCCAGGTCATGCCAGCGATTTTGGACATCACCACTGCGTCAACGACATCGCGAGGCTTGGCCACCTTAAGGGCTGCTTCAAGACGGCGCGTGAGATCGCTAGCGTCGCCTCTGGGCCGGGCCATGAAGCACCTCCGAGTCGCATCAGCTAAGTTGATGAAAGATAATAAAAAAGCGCGCCACGTTTCCGGGCGCGCCTTTAAGAGATTGCATTACCGTATGATTCGGTCAGTCGGGAATGTCAATGGCTTAGCTGAACCGCCTCTCAATCTCCAGCCGATGAGCAATTCCTCCATGCAGCGCAAGCGCGCCAGCCAGCAGGGCAGCCTTAATGTAGCGGTCGCCCCGGCGTATCATCTTCGAAACGTCTCTAAGTGTTTGATCATGAAGCACAATCGCGTCAAAAACGTGGACCACTTCTATGGGGATAAAGCTGTTCGCGAACCGGAAGTCGGACCGCGCCTCAGCCGCCCATTGCGAGCGCGGCAGGTGCCCGTAGACCAGGTCGCCTCGGATGCTCTCGCCATAGGACGAGACCGGCGCCGACGGCTCCATCTCCGCGGCATCCCATCGATCCTTGTACCAGCGGCACGCCGCGAACAGATCGTCATCCAGAACGCCATGGCTGTAGAGATAGGCGATCTGGCTGATGAGCAGCCGCCGCACCGTCCTCACGCTCCGGACAGTGCCGTTATTGCCCTTGGGCGTATAAGGCACGAACGCACCTGTCTTCAGCAGTTCGGGGGTCGGCGGCACGACCGTATCGTCCAGGTTGGCGAACTCTCCGCTCTCCACCTGCTTCTCAGCGACGGCTCGGCGGCGTTCCCGCTCCGCGTCCTCTCTGTCGCGCCTCAGGATCTCGGCGACGCGGTCCTGCTCTGCTTCTCGCACGGTCTTATTCATCGTCAGCTTCCCCGCTTTCCATAAAGGCGCTTCCCGATTGCCTCGATCCACATGGCGTCGAGACGGCTGACGTCGTTCGGGAAAATGACGACGATGCCGTGGTGGTCGTAGAGTTGCTGGGCCGCGTCGCGCTGGGCGCGCGGGTCGGGATCGCGCATCGCAGAGGCGTATCGGGCGAGGCTGGAGCGCATCAGCGAAGCCCCTCCGTCGACATGGGCGCGTCGGCCTCTGGAAACTCGCGCAGGCGCAACTGGCGGCAGACGGACCGCGCGATTTGCTTGCCCGTCAGTTCCAGTTGCATCAGCCGGGTCAGCTTCATCATGTTGTCGCGCGCCGTCGCCTTCAGACCGTAGCCCCGGCACTCCGCCAGCATTTCTTCTTTCCACATAAGGTTGAGAAGCTGGGCGGCGTGAGGCTCAGGCTGTTCGGACCAGTAGCGCTTCGGCTCCCACTCGCCATAGAGGTAGCGGCCCGGCGCCTCTGGATACGCCCAAATCGCTCTGGTGTGGCCGCGCGCCGCTTCCATCAACTCATCCGACGGGAAGAAGCGCGGCGCCCCGTTCTGATAGGGGGTCGTATCGAACCAGCGCTCATGAGCGATCACGATGACGTCGTGCCCGGCGCGGGTGAAGTGGTCGACCTGACGGGCCAGCCTGTCCAGCTTGTCCCGCTCGGACTTGATTTCGACCAGCGTGACGCGATCGGGCTGGACCGCGGCGAGGTCGGCCCGGCAGCCGCCGACCACCAGTTCATGGATGATGCGGCTGTTCGGGAGCATGTCGCGCAGCCGGCCAGCGGCATAGTCGCGGATCTCGCGTTCGGCGGAGGAACCGGCCATCAGGCTGCCATCCTCATTTCGGAGAGTCCAGGTTGATTGGCCGCAACCAAAGCGCGCGCGACCGGGGGGCACACGCTGTTGCCGACGGCGCTGATCTGCATCGCCTTGGGTAGGCGGCCGAATTTGCGGTTGCCCTTCTCCGTCGTATACCAGCATTCCGGATCGAGGACGTAGCTGTCGGGGAAGCCCTGCGCCCGCGCCAGTTCGCGCGGCGTGAGCATCCGAAGCCCGATGTCGACGATGACATAGGTGATCGCGTCGATCGTGACCGTGACGACAGCGAAGCGGGCCTTGGTCGTGATGGTGTCCAGCGGACGATCTACCGGCTGGATCTGCGACGTCTCATTCTCCCCGCCCGTGGCGTAATATTTGACCAAGAACGCGGCGACCTTCATGGCGCGGTCCATCATCTCCGGCGGCAACGCGCCCTCTTCGATCAGCGTCGTCTGCACGATCCGCTGCTGCGATCCCGATGTGGTGGCCGTCGACAGCGGGCGATCGGCGGCGCGCCCTGCTGACCTGGTGTTGCGTGGCCCGCCGTTCGCCTGCTCGATATGGGCTGTCACGATCGCGTGATGCTGCCCGCCGGCACGCGCGGTCCGCAGCGGCCGTTCAGGCCGGCCCCCGCTGCCCTTCTTGTCGCTGCCGTAGAAGCTGGAGAGGAAGGCGGTGACGATGGCCGCATCCGCCTTGGCGGTCGTGGTTGGATATGGCCCGTCCATGGGCATTGGAGGGCTTTGTCCTCTGCGACCGCCAACCCCGATCAGCGTCGCGCCGATGACGCCATTGGTATCCTTCTTCGATGCGGCCACGGTATGATGCGGCTCGCTCGCCGGACGATTGCGACCTCCATGCTGGCCGTAGGAGACGAGCGCCGCCTGCACCACGTTGAGGTGCGCGCCGCCCGCGGTGATGGTGTGCGTCGGCTCGTCCGCGCCGTTGAAAGGCTTTTGCGAATTGCGGTTAGTCATGATGTGCGGCGCAAGGATCGCATCGACCACCCCATATTCAGGCTGCGTCGTGATCGTGCGAACCGGATCCTGTGGATCGAATACGCGCGATGCCCTGGTGTTCGTGAACGCGATGCCGACAATGAAAGGCTTTGCCGCATTCACGACATAGCGCATCACGCCATGCGCGACCCGGCGGTTGCTGGCCTCCGCCAGATCCTTCTTCCTGTCGAATATCGACGGGCAGGGGATGCTCCAGTCAATGATCTCCGCCGCCGTGCGATAGGGCAGCAATTTGCCGCTCCTCACGCTGGGCGAGTCGGGATGCCGATGCGTCGGCTTCGGCCAGACGATCGGCAAGCCATCGCAGCGCATGATCATATAGAGGCGCTTGCGGCTGGTCGGCGCGCCATAGTCACAGGCCCGCAGGATCTTCCAATCCACCTTGTAGCCGAGCGCGCGGATGGCCTTCACGAAGCGCTTGAACTCGCGGCCCTCCTGCCCTTTCAGCGGGTGTCCTTCCTCGTCCAGCGGCGCGGCATATTCGAACTCTTCAACGTTTTCGAGATAGCCGCAGGTCGGTCGGACGTCCTTCAGCCAAGCCACCACCTCCCAGCAAAGCGCGCGGATGCTGCGATCCTTGACTGGACCGCCCTTGGCCTTGCTGAACTCCTTACAGTCGGGAGAGAACCAGGCGCCCGCGACCGGCTGCCCCTTTGTGATCGTCTGCGGCAGCATGGGCATCCGAATATCGGTGCAATGATGAACCGCGCCGGGGTGGTTGGCCTTGTGGATCGCGATGGCCGTTTCACTGTGGTTGATGGCGTGATCGACGTCGCGACCGATGGCCTGGGCGATTCCGGTGCTTGCTCCGCCGCCACCTGCGAAGCCGTCGATGAAGAGACCTTGAAACATTACAGCAATTCCCCTTCCGCCGGCCGCTCGACGCGCCGGGTTCCGTTAAACATTCCCATGGTGGGCTTTCCGCAGGACCAGCAGCGCGTCGGGAGCGCCTGACCAGTGTCGGGTTCGCGAGCGCCGCAGAGGCATTCGATTTCGATGATGCGCTTGGTCATGCAGGGCGGCCCTTGTTCGCGGAGGCCGACAGTAACCGGCGCTTCCAACCATTCGGTGGCGGCCAGCTTATTCCCCAAGATGCGAGGGTTTCCCGCGTCCAGCCGCCGTTCGGCGTCCGGGCAGCCTCAATCTGCTCAGCGGTCGGGATCATGCCTCGCCCTCGCTCGACTGCTCAGGGATGGGCGCTGGACTGCCGATGTTCACTTCTGCTGCCAAGGCCGCCAGTTCATTGGCCGTCGGCATCCGAAGGTTCGAATAGTCCTTCTTCGCGCCCTGGTTGACCTTGTGCCCGGACACCGCGGCCATCTCATTCAACAGGGCCGTCACCTCCGCCGGATCCACCGGGTCATCCGCGATGCGCTTGCGCTCCGCCAGTTCCTCTTCGGCGCGCCTGGCGGCATCCAGCAGGCGGTTCATGGTCCGCTCTCGCTGCCCTTCGGCCATCCGGATGTAGGGGAGCAGTTCCCCGATGCCGGCCGGGAAAAACTTGTTCTGCTTGGCATAGGCCATTGCCGCTTCGCGCACCGCCTCCAGGCAATGGGGGCGGCAGTCGTCGCGCAGGATGCGGAAGCGGGCGCGGGCTTCATCCTGGCTTTCGTTCCGCGTCGTGGTGCGCAGGCGCAGTTCACCAAGGATCTGGTCGAGCGGGTCGGAGATGATGGGCACGATGCGCTTCTCTCCGGTGCGCTCATCCTTCTCTTCGCAATGGCCTACCGTTTCCCGGACCGCGCGCTCCGCCAGGCTGTCGCGGAACCGCTGGGCGACCTCGCGAAGCTGGCGCGGGCCATCGGCGGGGATGGTTGCCGGCAGGGCGAACGGCCCATTTTCGAACAGGTCGCGACCCAGCCAGTCAGGAACGTTGGCCAAAAGCGAGGTCAGAGAGAACGGGGTCGCGGAAGTCAGAGCTATGCTGGCCGAACCCTGAATTGCGATTTCTTGTCCCATTTTTCAGGCATCCTTCGATGAAAGACACAGGCTCGATGGCCCCTTCACGTTTCGCCCTGCTCAGGGCTGCGATGACGGCTTCAGCGCCATAATCGCGTCGCCAGCGCCCCAGCATCGGCCCGGCGCGGGCAGGGGGCACGCCAGCCTCCGACAGCAGCTTCTTCCCGGCGTTGAACATGATCGTCTGCGGGTCAGGCAGCGGATCGTCAGGACGATCTCCGAACAAATCACTGGCAGCGGGTTGCGCTGGCGCGGCGCCAGAACCGTCAGGTTCTGGAGTTTGTTTCCCTTGTTTTCCTTGCTTATTATTTGCGTCGCTGCCGCGTCGTTCCTGCGTCGCTCCTGCGTCGGCAGGTGCGTCGGTCTGATTTCCGAAGCGCTGAATTTTGTCGTAATCGCAGATAGTTATGATGGTTTGCCCTGCGTCGGTACGTGCGTCGATAAATTGATCTTTCTGCGCACGAGACAGGAAGCGGCGAACCTTCGCCTCGTCCCAATCCCAAGCCTTCGCCATGAAGCGCAACGAGTAGGAAAGTTGACCGCGCTTGATGGCCACGGTCTTCCCAGCGACGTCGATCGAGCGGTCTGTGTAGGCGGCATTCTCCATCAGCCAGACCCATGCGTCACGGCGCGAGAAAGGCTCCCGTCCGAACATGGGATAGTCCTGCCAATTGCGGGGCATGAGGTAGAAGCCGCCATCGCTCACGCGGCGCCACCGTCGCACCAAAGACCGCATTCGGCATCCATGTCCGGGTCGCCGTCGAACAGGCCGCCCGCGAATAGATCAGGTTGGCGACGGACATCGCGGATCAGTTCAGCGTAGCTGTATTCGGTAACGAAGCGCCCCTTACCAACGACTTCCATGTCCGCCCACCACTGGAGAGTTCCCGGCTTCGTGCGCTCGACCTCCCAGAGTTTCGGCCGCGCCTTCAGAAAACAGCCGTCGCAGTTGCCTTCGAATGGCAGAAGCTGAAGGTCGAAGTCCTGAGCAGCCCAGAAAGTGCGGACGTCGCGGTTGGTGACGCCAGCTTCATTGAGAGGATGCAAATTGTGCCAACGCTCTTTGTTCGGCCGCTGCCCGCGCTCGATGCGAGACGGCTCATCAGCACGGATGCCTACGACATTGGCCCATGCGTCATAACCCAACGACAGCATGTACCACTTGAGGACGCGGACCTTTAATTCTTGCGTGCACCAGCGCGCCACCGCGTTCGGAGTATACTGCTTGTCGCGGATCAACGTTTCGAACGGCTCGCCCGATCGACTCGCGCTGTTGAAGCCGACTTCTTCAAACCTATCCTCGATCGCAAGACTGGTTTTCCGAGAGCGAAACTCCAGCCAATGGACGCGGACAGCCCAGCGCGTGGCGCACTCATGCACAAAGCGTAGTGTCTCTTCCCGCTCCTTTCCGGTGTTGGCGAAGCAGACGTGGACATCATCGGGAAGCGCGCCCCCGTGGGCGTCCAGGATGTGCCACAGCATATAGGCCGACGTGCGCCCACCGCTGAACGAAATCAGCGCCGGACCTTCGATGAGATAGGGATTGCCCATCAAAGGCCCCGCCGGTTCATCTCGCGCGCCTGCATCCCGACGCTGACCATCCGCGTGACGAACTCACCCAGGGGAACGCCCTCTTCGCGCGCCGCCCGCATCACCTCCGCCGACAATCGATGCCTGGGCGCGTCCGCTGATGCCAGCCGGTCCAGTTCCGTCACGCAGAGCAGCTTGGCGAATGCATCCAGCCTGATGGGGTGGGGATGGACGTCGAGCGCTTCCAGCAGGGCGTCCATTTCGCTGTCGGTCAGGGTGAAGCTGACCAGATTGGATTGGCCGCGGGCAGGCTTCAGCACCAGCACGGGGGCCTCAGCATCGGCGCGGATCTGGTCCAGCGCCTGCAGGAATATGCCGCGGCAGAAGGCAGCATAGGATTCGCCCGGCCTTGACGCTCTACCATACAGGTCGCTCAACCAGGCGACGTCTGCGGGATTTGTCAGGTTGAAGCCGATGTTGTTGCTGCGCTTGGGGGCGGAGAGTTTCATGCGCACCGCGGCCTCGACGGGGGCGACCGGCATTTCAGGCGGCGGAGGGGGTGTCGACGCAGGCGCAGATGCCGTTGGATGCGACGCTGACCCGCTGCCATGCTCAGGGGTCTGAAACTTGTACGGCGGCATCTTGACCGGCTCGACGGCCTTTGTCGGCACCGCGTCGTGCTTGGGCGCGGCCGGCACGGGCGTCGGATCACTGGCGGGAACAGGCCAGAAGACCGCCTCGCCGTTCCTCCACTTGGCCTTCAGCACCACGACGGCGGGATATTTCCCCCACATGTCGACGCGGATATGGTCGCTGCCTTCCAACTGGTGCAGGGCATCGTCCAGCACCTCATCGTCATCGATGTTGCAGGCTGTCATGAGCGCGTTGCGGGAAAGGCCGGGTCGCTTCTCGACGGCACGGGACCGGAGAGCGTTGAAGACGGCGACGCGATGCTGGAGGTTGGCGGGCATGGAGGTTCCCCCTTTGAACGGCTATCGGGTGAGGCTGAGAGGCGGGCGCAGCACTTCATCGGCGCGCCACGGCGTGGGCAGATTGAGGACGTCGCAGGCATAGTCGACGACGCCGATCGCTTCCGCCTGGTCATGCTTCAGCGGGCGGAAGCCCAACTGGCGACAGCGCTCCATCGCCATGGCCTTCAGATCGGTCGACCGGGTGCCGCGTGGCATCCTGCCCAGGAAATGGCGACGCCATGTGGTCTGATTGACCCCCCGGACGATGCGGAAGCCCAGAGCCTCCCCGAAGCTCTCTATGTGGGCGGCTATGCCGGCCGCCAGCAGCACGCTTTCCTTGTTCGTGGGGACCGTGCCGGGGATCACGTTCACGACGTCTTCGTAAAAAACGGCCTCGATCGCGCCCAGGCGGTGCAGCGCCATCATATTCTCATGGACGCGAGCAAAGACCTTGCCGCGGGAGGTGAGTTCGCTGCCCAACTCCCATGTGCCGGAGGCCATTTGCTCGCCAGGAGCATAGAGTGCCCAGCCCATGGAGCGCTTGGACGGATCGAGGCCGAGGACGCGCATTTCAGTTGAGCGGCGACACGGTGGCGAGTTCGGGGCGCTTGCGCTCCCTGGTCGGCATCTCGTCGGCCTCGCCGTCGCCCATGGCGTCGACAAGATCGCGGGTCAGGCCGATGTCGAGTTCCTGCATCAACCCGTAGAGGGAGCGCAGATAGTCGTCGCGCTTGGTGTCTTCCATGTCGAACAGCTTGAACGCCAGCTTCGCGGCGCCCGGATGGACATGGGCCTGCTTCTTGATTGCCTTGTACGCGGTCGACTGTTCCTGCGCGAATTCGCCGACTTTGGCCTGGGCGGGCCGGATGTCTTCCTTGTACAATTTGACCGCGAGAGCGAAATCCGGTTTCGGGATTTCGCCGTTGATCGGCTTGTCGGCAGCTTTCTTGCCTCTGGCCATATCGGTTCCTTTCTGGGTTGAGGGCAGCGGTTCGAAACATTCGGGGGAGGGTGGCTGCCGTGCATCCTCCGCGATGGTGAGTTTGGCCTCGCCGATGGACAGCCCAGCCTCAGCGGCGGCTTGCTCCATCGGGATCTTGTCCCGGATAAGACGGCGGAAGGTCCGCAACTGCTGGGAACCGCCGCTCATTCGATGTCCTCGCCCGTCGCGAAGAAATTGACCGTCTCATGGATGCTGCGGCCATCGCTGTAGTGGACCGACAGGCTCACCGACTCGATGCCGCCGGTTGCCTTGGCCCAGCGCGCCAACTGCGCGATGGCAGGCTCGCTCTCCGGGGCGTCTGGCTTCGGGAATTTCTCTGCCGTCATTGCGCGGTTCCTTGGTGGGGTGTCAGCGGGCCGCCTGCCGCGCTCGCCGGGCGATCTCGCGCTTGTGTTCGTGAGGCTCGCCGGTGTGCCGGTTGATGACGGGGTGAAAGGGTTTCCCGAACGTCTTTGCCCGCGCAGGCGGCGGCGCGAGTCGAATGCCGCCAACTATTGAGCCAAGGATCCGGCCGGCGGCATTGTCGGGAAGTTCGAAGCGCATGAGATTTCCTTTGCTGGGGGAGGGCGCAGTCAGGCGACCTCGCCGCGCGCCAACGAGTAGATGACCGCGGGGAGGGTGCCGGGCGTCGCGATGCCGACGTCCGTTTCGAGAATCCGGTTGAGGCGGCGCTTGAATTCCTCGCGCTCGTTGTCGGCGGCGGCCAATTTCTCCACCAGGCCGATGCCGCCCCAAAGGCAGCCAGCCAAAAAGCCTACCGAAGCGGTAACGGCCGCGAAAATAAGCGCACCGATCATGCGGGTTCTCCATCGAAGAGGGGTGCGGCGGAGAACGATTCAACGGGGCGGTTAAGGGGTGAAGAGATGCCCCCCGCGATCCCCCCGCCTGTCAGGCTGCTCTGCCCATCGTTCCTTTTTCGGTCCCGCCGCGGACCGGGGATCTCGTCGAATTTGCCGGCCTCATTTCCCCAGACCGTCCACCCCGGTCGCTGCTGGCGGCCGAAGATGTCGATGTAGGGACCGTCCCAAAGCGCCTCGATGTCGGAATAGATCTGGTCGGGCTTGCGGCTATGCTCGCGACGCGGTGCCACGATCAGGTTTCGGATCGATCGAGATTTGATCCTGGGATTGCCTATCGTTCCGACAATCCAGAATTCGCTGGCGGCGCGGTATATGTATCCGGTGCCGAAGGCCCAAGCATTGCCTGTCGGGGACTGCTTGGCCCAGCTTCCGCCGGTTTTGAACTGGAACCCGTAATGCGCCAGCAGTTCCAGCGCCTGAGGCATCATCGGAAAAACGCCCCACATGACGCATACGCTGTCTGGCGCCGCGAGATGGCCGACCGGAAGATCCTTGAGTTCTTCCATAGGCATGCAGTCGTAATGTGCGTGGGGCGACTTTTCGTGCCCCTTCTCCGACCACAGTTCATAGGACCACGGCATGTCGATATGGATGACGCCCTGGCTGAACATGGGGATGGTGCCGAACGGCCAGGACGCGGACATGCTCAGCGTCCCTTCGAAGAGAAGGGCACCAGCGTGGCAATCAGGTGGTCAGCGACCGGCTCCAGCTCGCCCTGGTCGACGTGGCAAAAACGGTTGTCGGCGCCGCGAATGGCGAACTGGCTGACGCCTTGGGCCAGCGTAGCGATCACGACGCCCGGATCTCCAGGCTGCGGCGTCAGGCTATGTGCGCCCATGCCGATCCGACCCATCACCTTCGACATGAACAATGGCCCGTCCTTGCCGAGAAAATGGGCGATGCGCAGCAGGTCGCGGGCCTTGGGCGCGCGCCGGTTCTCCAGACTGTGAGCGATCCAACTGGAGACGGTGCGCGCCTTCATGCCGGGTATGCCGGCCTCGATGTCATCGACCGAATAGCGCCGACCGTCACCGATGAAGAGTGATAGCGCCAGGTAAACGGCCTCGTCCGCCATTTCTTGCGTGCAGAAGGGAATCGTCGACACTGCGTTATTGCTCCAACCCTGCGAAAGCAGGACCATGATGAGAAAGGGAAAGTTGACTGCGGCCGGCGCCGTGGGTGCCGTCAGCACCGGCCGCAGCGTTGCCCGGCGTGCAGGCCGGGTTGTCGATGCCGGGCGCAACCCGAAGGGCATCGACGGGAATGAACTGGACGGGGATCAGGCAAGCGAAGCCGGGAACCCGCGTGTCGTGCAGCCAGGCGGTGGCGTTCATCGCGCACCTCCCGCTTTGGGGGAGCGACTGGACGCCGCCCCCGCCGCCGCTACAATCGGGAATGCTACAACACCGATTGAAAGGGGATTCGAATGGCCTCCGAAGAGTTCATTGGAAGAATTGCCGACACCGCCGCGACCGCAGAACTTGCCAGTCTGTTCAGCGCGCACGCACTGGCGATCATCATCAAGCGGTTGCACCAAGACCGGGCATTCACTGACGCGGAATTGCGAACGCTGCACACGGCGCTGGAGCCGCTGCGCCTGCACGCTGATGCGTCGGCGCGCGACATGGCGAGCGGGATCTACGCGACTATTCACGCTGCTCTCCCTGACAAGCCAAAGTCCGGCTGATTGCGGAGGAAACCTCGTCGAGAAGCCTGAAATAGGATTCTGTCGAAACTTCACGCGTCGCGCTGAGCATGCTCGCGAAGGCGAGGTCGAACTTCTCAGCAGCCCGGCCAACGGAATCGGGGATGGAAGCAGCGTCCTGTCCGTTGGCAATCGACTGGACAATCAGGGTTCCGGAAAAGCCCTCGAATACGACCGCGCTTCCATTGCGGACGATGGCGGTGATCTTGCGATCGTCGCTCACGCCGCCCTCTCTTCGGCCGGCCCTGTGGCGGGGGGCTGGTCATGGCTGGCGCTCGGGCGACCGAAAGGCCAAACAACATCTTCTGCCGTGATGGGAATGCCTGCGCGGTTTACGCGCTCGATCACTTCCGGTTGTTTCCCAGCGGGAATTCGCCGTGCTGTCTTCCAGCTTTGAACCGTCGATGGCGCTTCGCCAACGATTTCCGCCATCGCACGGGTGCCCCCGCAACGATCAAACAATGATGGATGAGCAGTCATATGCCGCCTTGTGCGGCAAAAGCGTACAAATTGCAACGGGGATTTCGCACATACATTGTGCGGAAAATTCGGATAGTTGCGCTATGGAAGGCATACCTGAGAAATTGAAGGCTTTGCGGAACTCCGCTGCCCCCAAGGTCACTGTGCGCGGCATGGCGGAATTGCTGGGCGTAGAGCCGTCGTCGTATGCCTATTACGAGGACCCGAAGAAGTTTAAAAAGCCAATTTTGCCGTTCGATCTGGCCAAAAAGATAGCGGCGATTCTTGGTGAGCGAGGAGTTGACACGGCAAAGGTGATGCAGCTCGCCGGATTATCATCGTCCGCATCTCCCGCAATCAAAGCAGCGCCGACCGACTTAGAAGAGCTGGAGGTTGTAGGCACCGTGGCGGCCGGAGTGTGGAGGCAACAGTCAGAAATTCCAGCCGATGAACGGGTCACTATGAAAGTTGGCCCCAACCCCTTTCCGGGCACCGAACGATTTGCGCTTCGGCTTGAAGGTTTGTCGATGAATAAGACGATCCTGCCCAACAGCCTTCTGGAGTGCAGGCGCATACCGTTCGGGGTGGCCGAGCTTCGACCGGGCGATCTGGTGATAGTCCAGCGCCACAATCACGACCTGACTGAGCTTACCTGTAAACGTTTGGACGTGGATGGGGGAGACTGGATTCTGCGCTGCGAAAGCTATGAACCTGAGTTCCAAGACGTTATTCGGATCGGCAGACCGAGTGAAGACGCATTCATAGATAATGAGATCTCTGTAATCGGAGTGGTCCTCAGCGCGCGACAAGATTTTGTCGGAGGGCGGTGGTGATAAGGCGTCTTGTTTTTGCATCGGTTCTGCTGAGCATTTCCGTCACCACATTGGCCCAGCGGCCCGCTTCTGTGGTGGCAGTTGAGCGGGATGAACGGAACGCCAAAATCTTTTTCAGGCCCGGCGAAACGGAGTCGATGAACTATCGGACGCCAACGCGGTCTGGGCTCATTGACGGCACTCCGTATAAGTACACGATCGATTCTCAGGGAAGAGCGGACTATGGCCAAGTTGGCGAATGGACCGTGCGGTCCCGATTTGATGAAATGGAGGATACCGAGACCTGGTATCTTGTCCATGATGATGCCCGACTACTTGTTATGCCTGCGCCGGTGGGTAAGCCGTCTCGGTTCTGTGTGATTGGCCATGACTATCCCGGAAGGCATGCTATGGCGCGGGTAGATACGGAGCAGCCTGTGACGGCTCAGGGTGATGATTGCTTCAGCAGCGCACGCCTGCTCTCCGAATTGTTGAGCGCTTCAACCATCCGGACAAGGCGGTATGAATGGCCGGAAGACCTGCCAGTCGATGCGGTGGGAGACGCATCGCATTTTGCCGATGCGGTGCTTCTATATGCCTTCATGAAGAAGACCAGGTTCGAGTGATATGTACGAAAAAAATTTCTTTTGTGCGAAAATACCGTTGACCTGAACGAAAAAACCGCACATTAAAGCTCCATCACCCGCTGATGGACGCTGACTGACCGCCTCCATCCAGCCCGGATGGAGGCTTTCATGTTGATTGGTTCTGAAAATCAGCCGGCGCCTGCCAGCGGGTGCGGCGCGGCCAGCACCGCCCCCCTTACCCATGCTGGCCGCGCCATTGATTCTGGCGCTTTCCCTGATTTCATTACGCGGGAACTGCTGGAGCCGGAGGCATCGCAGCCAAATGTCATGGCTCAACTGCGAACGCTGCGGGCGGCGCTGCGTGAAACGAACGCGCGGGTTGCCCAAGTAGAAGCTGCTCTAGCTCAATCGCTGTCCAGCGGCGCGCCTCACTTGCCCCAGCAAGCTCTTGGAGGCGATGAAGATGCGGCGTGATTATGTCATGATCGCCCATAGGGGCTTCGCCTGCGAACAGGCGGCTTGCGCTGAAGCTGGCCAACCACAAGGCCATGCTGGCGGTGGTTTTCAGCCATTCCCATTCTTCTCGCGGGATCGTGACGGTCTCGCTCATTCGAATCATCCTTTCGTCGGTGAAGTAAGCCACCCGACGATAGGCGCGACCGGCCATACCCCCAAGGCCACCCCAGCCGGTCGCGCCAACTCTTTCCCCCAAGCCGAAGACATCGCGGATCTGGCCTGCCTGATCCTGGCCGTCATCGTCTGGGCAATCCTCGACATCGCTCTGTGGTTGTCGCTCTGATGCGCGACAACCGGGGCGCCGCTACGCCTTCCGACGATGCGCAGTTCGCGGTGTTCCTGGCCTTCCTTGGGCTGATCCTGTGCGTGCTGGCCGCCTGCGGGGCGCTCGTATGAAGCACGCCCGTATTCCGTTATCTGCCGATCCCTTCGCTCCCTGGGGCGTGGTGGGCTTCATCAACATGAAGCGCTTTTTCGACGTCAGCAGGATCCCCGACACTCCGGGCGACATCGCTGCCGGCGCCGCCCGCGCCGCTCCCGACTTCAATTCCTTGCCCCAGGTTGAGCGCGACCGTCGCGTCCGGGCGGCGATGGAGGCTGCGTCGTGGTGAAGCACGAAATCGAATGCCCGACCTGTGACGGCGAAGGCTATATCCGCGCCGACGGACTGCCGTTCGGTCCCGATTGCGAGGCCTGTGAAGGCACTGGCTGGCGGGAAATGAACGCCGACGAATTGGCCGCTGCTGCTGAACGTCAGGCGGAGGATGCTGCCAGCGAACCGCCGGTGACGATGAATGAAATGCACCGGGCGGCATGGGACCAGAAGCAGGAGTTGCGTCGGTGACAGGCCTCCTGAAAATTCCCGGCGCGAAGAAGCCGAAGCCTGCGCCAGAGCCGAAGGTGAGGGAGAAGGCTGAGCCGCTTCCCAAACCGTCGGCTGCGCTGAAAATGCCGGGCGCGGAGGAAGTCGTAGTGGTCGACGGCCCGCGCCGCATCCTCATCAGCGAGCCGGGCATGTATTTCGACATGCCGTCCGAGGATTATTTCTCGGAGCCGTGCCCGGAACCTGCGCTGACCAATACCGGCATCGGCATCCTCATCAACCAGTCGCCGGAGCATTTCGCGTATAATCATCCGGCTATCGGCCAACCGCCGGCAGAGCGCCGGGCCACGATTGCGATGCACCGGGGATCCGTGGTTCACCGGCTCGCCCTGGGCGCGGGCAAGGATTATTCGGTCATCAACGCCCCGGACTTTACGGGGGCCGACGCCCGCTCCGCCCGCGCCTATGCCGAGCGCAAGGGAAAGGTTCCGATCCTGAAGGGCCATTTCGAGCAGGCCCAGGCCCAGGCGAACATCCTCTATGGGCACATCAAGGAAGTGCTGCACGGCGAACCCTTCCTGTCGGAAGTCGTCGTGGCATGGAAGGTCGAAACCTCGCACGGTGAGATCTGGGCGCGCTGCATGGTCGACGCTTGGTGCCCGACGCTGATGCGCGCCGTGGACATCAAATCCACCACGGATGCGTCCGAAGAAGCTGTGATCAAGCGCATGGTCGACGGCGGCTATGACACACAAGACGTCTGGTATCGCAAGGGGATCGAGCATGTCCTTGGCTGCTTCGGTCGGGTCGCCTTCACCACGCTCTTTTCCGAGACGAAAGCGCCGCATTGCACCCATCCGGTCAGCATAAATGAGGCATGGGCCACCAGCGCCTGGGATCTGTGCGAAGAGGCCGCTGAGACATTCGGCCGCTGCATGAAGGAAGGCCGCTGGCCCGGCTATCCCCGTGAAACCCAGAAGTTGGCCCCGCCCGACTGGCTCATCAATCAGCGCCTTGCGCGCCGTTTCTCTCTGGAGTCCATGTAATGCAATCACCTGCCCGTAAATTCGAGGCTTCTCCAGCCGTGCGCTCGCATGTTCCGCTGCTGGTCGGCCTGACCGGCCCGTCGGGATCGGGTAAGACCTTCACCGCGCTCCGCATCGCCACCGGCATCCAGACAGTCACCGGCGGGGACATCTATTTCATCGACACGGAATCGCGCCGCGCGCTTCACTATGCCGACCGGTTCAAATTCAAGCATGTGCCCTTCGACGCACCGTTCGGGTCGCTCGACTATCTGGAAGCGCTGCAATTTTGCGTCGGACGGGGCGCCGGCGTCGTCATCGTGGATTCGATGTCCCATGAACATGAGGGACCGGGAGGGATGGTCGACCTGCACGATGCCATTCTGGACCGCATGGCCGGTGACGACTGGAAGAAGCGCGACAAGATGACCATGCTCGCGTGGTCGGAACCGAAGCAGAAGCGCCGTCGGCTCATCAACGGAATCCTTCAACTCAACGCCAATTTCGTCTTCTGCTTTCGCGCCAAAAACACGTCGAAGCCGGTCAAGGGCGCCAACGGCAAGACGGAGGTGGAGCAGATGGGCTTCATGCCGATCGCCGGGGAAGAGTTTGTTTACGAGCAGACCTTGAACGCGCTCCTTTACCCCGGAGCCAACGGCGTCCCGACGTGGGAGCCGGAAGGTGTCGGTGAGAAGACGATGGTGAAGCTGCCCCGGCAGTTTCGCGCGCTCGCCCGACGTCCTGGCCCACTGGACGAAGAAGTCGGCATGAAGATGGCGCAATGGGCCGCCGGTGATGACGCTGCTGTCGATGAAGGCGGTGACGAAGGCCGTGCCGTCAGCGACATGGGCGAGGCGCACAACGATAGCGAGGAAGGCGACACCAGCCCCTCCGCCATGAAGGCCCGTGAACTGATCGCGAAGGCTGAGGCTGTCCGCAGCGATTTCGACCTGGAAGCGCTTGAAAAGGAAGCCGCTCCGCACCTCGAATTCATGGCCGATGACTGGGCCGCCAAAGTCGCCGCGGCGATCGAGGCCGCTCGTCCGGTCAGCGCCGATCAGGGAGAATAATCCATGGCCACCGCAGCCAAGAAAGTCGAAATCGACCATGACGCCATCCTCCGCGAGATCGGCAACGACCCGATACTGGCGCTGACGCAGCCTGAAAAGGTGGACCTGCTGATCGCAGCGCTGGAGGCGGAGGACGCACCGGCCGACGTCAGCACGAAGGAAGGCCGCAGCGCCATCAAGAAGCGCGCCGAGCGGGCTGACAGGTTCCGCCTTGATATTCGCGCCGCCCGCTTGGCCAAGACCAAGGAATGGCGCGACCTGACCGACCACGTGAACGAGCAGGGCAAGCTGGTCGAACCGAAGCTGGGCGCGCTGCACGACAAGATCCGCTTGCCGCTGACCAAATGGGAAGAGACGAAATCCGCGCGCAAGGCTGAAGCGCAGGCCATCATAGACGACATGGTCGCCGCCAGCGTCATCACCGCCGAAGACACCAGTCAGACGGTGAAGGACCGGCTGGATCGCATCCGGGGCCGCAATCTGAACGATGAACTGTTCGGCCCGCAACTGGAGCAGGTCGTCGACCTGCGGGACAGCACGGTCGCCACCCTGCTGGCGGCTATCGAGCGGCTGGAAAAGGCGGAGGCCGATGCGGCGGAACTGGCGCGGCTGCGCGAGGCGGAAGAGAAGCGCCTGGCCGAAGAGGCCGAGCGCGAAGAGGCGGCGCGACTTGCCCGCGAAGAGGAAGAACGTCAGCGCGAGGCCGCTGCGGCCCAGGAACAACGCCGGCAGGAAGAAGCACGGCGCATCGAGAGCGAACGTCGGGAGGCGGCGGAACAGGCCATTCGCGACGCGCAGGAACAGGCCCGCCTGGAACTGGAAGAACGGGAGCGCGCGGCGCAGGCCGAGATCGACGCTGCCAATGCCCGCGAACTGAAGGCCCGCCAGGAAGCGAACGCCAATCTGGCCATCGCCCATATCCGGGAATGCAATCTGGGCATGATCGGCGGCGCGACGCAGCCCTTCCCGGTCATCATCCGCGAACTGGAAGAGAAGATCGACCTGTCCGCCGAAACGCTGGGCGATCATGTCCAGAAGGTGGCGGCCCTGCGCGACGATGCGTTGGCCACCATCCGGGCCGCCATGCGGGCGCACGAGGAAAACGAGCGCAAGGCTGCGAACCTCGCGCACCGCAGGCGCATCAACATCGCCGCAAAGAAGGCCATCATGGGCTGCGGTGTCGAGGATGAAGCGCTGGCGGAGAAGATCGTCATTTCGATCGCCGCCGGCGCCATCCCCAACGTCAGCATCGCGTACTGAGGGGAGGCCGGTCGATGCTCCGCCCCGCCGCGTTCAAAGCCAGGAAAAAGAACGCGCCCCGGCCCGAATGGAAGGTGGCGACCGCCTATCTCCAGTGGTTGCGCGGTCGCCCCTGCTATCTGGAGGGGCACCGTTGCGGCGGGTGCGGTGATGCTGAACCTCCGCGCCACACTCCGGTCGAAGCGGCCCATGTCGACCATGGCGGCGACAAGGGCATGCAGACCAAGGCCAGCGACCGCTTCGCCATTCCCCTTTGCCAGCGCCATCATGATGAACAGCACGGCAAGGTCGGCTCATTCAGCCAGCGTGGCGGGTGGAAATCCTTTGAACTGAAATACGGCTTCGACGCCCGGAAGGTAGCCGACGCTTACTGGAAAGCGTGGCCCGGCCGCCGCGCTTGGGAGGAAAATCAGTGACCAGCTTCACCCCTGACCTGCCGACAAACAAGGAAGTCCGCGAGGAACTGCGGGCGTGGCAGCGGCGGAATAAATGGCAATGGAGCGATGTTTCCGCAGCGATGCGCGCCGCCGGCTTATCGTCGGTCCCTGGCGCCCAGCGGTTGGAGGCCTTTGCTGCCGCTCCCCCGATCCACCTTCACCCCAACCAGCTTTACATTGTGCGCCGCTTCCTGACGCGCTTCCCTAATCCGCCGTCCGCCGCCGAACTCATCGAGCGGTTGGGATCGAAATATATGGACCAACATGAGGACGCCAGGGAGCGCGGCATCCGGGAAGCGATCGAGCGGGAAAGGCAGCGAGAGGCATATGTTCGGCGCCTGTTGGAAGCTGAGCGCGCACCGCGGTGCCGGCCGCACCGCGAGTTCATGGACAAGGCCACTGTCGCGGCCCTCAGCGGAGTGAGGCTCTGATGGATCGCCCCGCACGCCACCCTTCAACGCCAGCCCTTCGCGAAAAGACGCTGGCCCTCTCGTCCAACCCGGCAAAGCCCAAGCCCGAAAAGGCCAAGTATCACCGGCAATGGATGGTTCCGATGCCTGCGCGGAAGGCGGTGAGCCGTGGTTGATCGCCCGATCCCTTTCAGCGCGCCGATGGTGCGCGCCCTGCTCGACGGGCGGAAGACTCAGACGCGGCGGATCTGCACCGGGGCCAACGGCTTCGACCTAACCTATGTCGTCGCGCTCGACGATGCGCCGGGCTGGTTCGGCGATGAGGAGGGCGAGGTCTGTTTCTCTGCCGGGTTCAAGCCGGGCGACCGGCTCTATGTCCGGGAGGAATATTATCAGTTCGGCAGCTGGCATGTTGTCGAAGGTGGGCTGACAATGGGCGGCAAGACGAAGTGGGCCTTCGACGGTGCCAAGGCCATGGTCAGCTTCGATCCGCCCGCGGATTTTCTTGTCAGCCGCGACAAGGCATTTCCCGGCCTGCCCCGCTGGTACAAGCGCTTGGGCAGGTTCATGCCGCGCGCACTGTCCCGCATGACGCTGACCGTGACCGATGTTCGGGTCCAGCGGTTGCAGGATTGTAGCGAAGCCGACGCACTTGCTGAGGGCGTGGTCGAATATGAGCCGACCATGGAAGACCCGGCGGAGTTCTCCGCCTTCGACGGCACGGACGTCTTCAACAATGCCGTGTCCGCCTATCACGACCTATGGAACCGCATCAACGGCCCCGGCGCATGGGAGGCGAACCCTTGGGTAGTCGCAGTGTCATTCGAGGTGCGGGAGGGGAATATAGATGGCTGACGCTTACGACTATGACCCGACCTGCCCTCAATGCGGATTCGATCCTTGCGATTGCGACGTAGACGTCTGCCAGAATTGCGGGGGCTATTTTACCTGGACCCCTGAATTGACGGCCACTTGGCGGGAGCATTGGAATCCGGGCGAGAAGGAACGCCAGCCGCAGCGGTGCCGGCGGTGCTTGGTGGATGAATGTTGGGTGGAGGATCGGAACCATGGCTGATCAGACACCACCGCCGCCCCTCAGCGCCGAAGAGCAGGAACTGATGATCACGCTGGCTTACGCCTTCCGCTTGTTCGCGAAGGAGTTGCTGGACAAAACGCCGGCCGACGGCCCGCTGGTTTGGATGAGCATGGGCTTCGCGGCGATGAGCATGGCGTTCGATGCGCGCGAGAGCGACGCCGACGCGCTCATGGCAGCCGAGATATTTGCCCAGTCATCCCGCCAGTCCATGGCGGACATGGTGGCCGGGCAGGAAAGCCATCAGGTGCTGCAATGACGGCCGAATTCCACCAGGTCGGAAAGCAGATCCTGCTGGACGGCCAGCACTTCGCAGATGCCTGCACAGAAGAGGCGGCTGCCCAGATCCTCGCTGGGCTGACCGGCCGCGCCAGCATCGCCGCCTATCTCGACCACCAAGCCGAACTGCGCGGGCGCTGGGCGGGGATCTATCTCCGGGCCATGGCCGCCAATGTGCGGGCCGGCCTTGATCTTGAGGAAAACGAAGGATGAGCGGGCTGATCTTGAATGAGCGTTTGGCAGCGACCTGCTATCTCTGCTTCGGCAAGAAGACGCTTCCCGGTGGCGATAGACCTTGCAATTGCGCTGAGCCTGTTGGCCCGGAGGTGGTGCGCTACTGCCTTGACCGGCTGACGATGGATCAGATGGCCTTTCTCCGATTCGGCGCCCACACATTGGCGATGCAGCCTTGGACAGAAGAGGATTGGAAGGCTCACAACGTCGAACTTTTTGTCGAGCGCGACGATGCGGTTTATGCGGATCCGCCCTATGATGGATACGAGGCGCCCATCTTGGTGCCAGCGACCCAGCATTGGTTCGGCAGCGGGATGATGTCCTTCGGCCCAGGGGTGCAGCCTGGTGGGCGTTACTATCTCCAATATAGACCGTTGGGGCTGTTCCTTCGGGAAGCCCTGATCTGCGCCGTCGACGTGCGATAGGAGGAGGCGGGGATGAGCGCCATAGCAGACCTTGACCGGCGCCTGTCGCGCGCGCTGGAATGTGGGCGCGGGATTCGCCTTACGGGGGCGGACCTCGATATTATCGCGGAAGCGGGCGGCATCGATGCCGTTCGGACAATGGCAGCCAAAGATTTGAGGGAACGGGCGAGATGCCGAGACGTGCAAAGGCGAAGGGAATCTATCAGCGCGGTGCCTTCTGGCTCGATTGGGACCGCCGAGGGGATGGAACCTTGCGAAGCCCCTTCCTCGCTATCTTCTGGTATGACAGCGAGCGAGGCCGGACGCGCAGCGCTTCAACGGGTTCAGGAGATGTTGCCGACGCCAAGCGCGCGCTCGACCGGCACTACCTCCAGCACAGCGAAGGGGCGGCGATCTGCCCAACCTGCGGCCAACGCCGGGTAGCGGGGAGCGGATTTCTTGTGCTGCAATCAATCCAAGACTATCTGGCTGCCAAGGGCGGCGGGGACAAGGCGATCGGCCACCGGATCGCGCACGTCACCCGCTATATCGCGGAGCGGGGCGACGTGACCTTGATTTGCGAGCGGGTCAATGAGGAGTGGATCGCCGGGTTCCGTGCCTGGCTGGCACCGCAGCCCATCATCTCGCCCTCGAAGCAGGAACGCCCACGTGCGCTATCTACGATCGAGAACAGCGTGATTCAACTCGCGGCGGCCATCAATTTCTCACACGGGCGCGGCGACACCATCAAGCCCGCGCAATTCAAGCCCATCCCGACCAAAAGCATCAACCGGACGCCTGAGCATCGCAGCGACATCAAGGAACTGGCGCGCATGTTCGCCTATGCCACCGATGAGCGGTTCCCGGTGAAGCGGGCCGCTTTGCATCGCTTCCTCATAGCATCGGTGGCCACCCTGGCGCGCCCTGATGCGGTGCATGACATTTCCACCGACCCGAAGCGGCGCCAGTGGAATAGCAATGCCCGCGTTCTCAATCTCAATTGGGCTGGCCGGCGCCAGACCAAAAAGTTTCGCCCTGTCGTACCCGTGGCATGGCAGGCTGCGCTGCATCTGGACGCAGCCAGCGGTTTCTTCGTTGGGGCCAAGTCGGTTAAGTCCTCTTGGGAGAGCATGGCCTCTGACCTGGGCCTGCCGGGCGACGGCGAATCTGGTATGAAGCTCATCCGTCGATCAATGGCGAAGCTACTGCGGGACCGGCTTCCGAAGACTGACTGGCCTGAAATCGAGATGTTCCTTGGCCATGCCAAATTCGATGCGACCAGCGACATCTATGCGCCGTTCGATCCTGACTATCTTGCCGCCGGTCGGGCCGAGATAGAGCGCATCATTGATGAGATCATATCGCTGGCGCCGCGGGCGTTTCACCGGAGCAGCACCGGAGAAGGTGCGGAGATATTCACCATCGGAGGCGCGAAAATTGCTGGATAGGGCACAAAAAAGGCCCGGAAACCATGCGGTTGTCCGGACCTTTAAATGGTGGGCGTGGCAAGGATTGAACTTGCGACCCCTGCGATGTCAACACAGTGCTCTACCACTGAGCTACACGCCCACGGTGGAGTGGGCCAATAGCGGGGGGGGGGAAGCAGCGCAAGCGGGAAATTGAGCCGTGCCGCTATTCTTCTGGACAGCAGCCCGCCAAGCCATATGTTGCGGCGCGAAAAGGGGACGCCAAACACCATGCTGCCATCGCCAACGCCGTCTGACCAGCCCATCGCGCGCCTGCCATTCTATCGCCAGCTCTATGTCCAGGTGCTGATCGCCATCGCCGCGGGCGTGGCGATCGGGCATTTTTTTCCCGAAACCGGCGTCGCGCTCCAGCCGCTGGGAGAGGCCTTCATCAAGCTGGTCAAGATGATCATCGCGCCGGTCATCTTCCTCACCATCGTGACCGGCGTGGCGGGGATGAAGGAGCTGGGCGCGATCGGCCGGGTCGCGGCCAAGGCCTTCGCCTATTTCCTGACATTTTCCACCCTGGCGCTGATCGTCGGGTTGATCGTCGCCAATGTCGTCCATCCGGGCGCGGGACTGAATATCGATCCCGCCACGCTGGATGTGGGCAAGGTCGCCCAATATCAGCAGCAGGCGCATGACCGGACGCTGACCGGATTCCTGCTGGACATCATTCCCGGCACGCTGGTTTCGGCCGTGGCGGACGGGCACAATATCCTGCAGGTGCTGTTCGTCGCGATCCTGTTCGGCATCGCCCTCACCATGATCGGCGAAAGGGCCGATCCGCTGATGACGGTGCTCGAATCGGCCAGCCATGCGATCTTCAAGCTGGTGTCCTTCCTGATGAAGGCGGCGCCGCTGGGCGCTTTCGGCGCCATGGCCTTCACCATCGGCAAATATGGGGTGGGGGCGCTGGCCAACTTGGCCGGCCTGGTGGCGACATTCTACCTGACGTCGATATTGTTCGTGCTGGTGGTGCTGGGGCTGGTCGCGCGGCTGGCCGGGTTCAACATCCTGCACCTGATCCGCTATCTGAGGGCGGAACTGTTGCTGGTGCTCGGCACCTCTTCCTCCGAAGCGGCGCTGCCGAGCCTGATCGAGAAGATGGAGCGGGCCGGATGCCGCAAATCGGTGGTCGGGCTGGTGGTGCCGACGGGCTACAGCTTCAACCTGGACGGCACCAATATCTATATGACGCTGGCGGCGCTGTTCATCGCGCAGGCGACCAATGTGCACCTTAGCCTGGAGGAGCAGATGTTGCTGCTGCTGGTCGCCATGCTCTCCAGCAAGGGGGCGGCGGGCGTGACGGGGGCGGGGTTCATCACGCTTGCGGCAACGCTTTCCATCGTGCCTTCGGTGCCGGTGGCGGGCATGACGCTGATCCTGGGCGTCGACCGCTTCATGAGCGAATGCCGCAGCCTCACCAATTTCATCGGCAACGCGGTCGCGACGGTCGTGGTGTCGGCGTGGGAGAAGGGGCTGGACCGGGAGCGGTTCGCCGCCGCCATGGCCGGGCAGCCTCTGCCGCCGACGCCCGATATGGAAGAGGTCGTCGCCGGCTGACGCCTAGTTCAGCCCGGTCAGGCTTTCCGTACCGAACATGCGCTCCACCTCCAGCACCAGTTCGCGCAGGTGGAAGGGCTTGGACAGGACTTTCGCCTGCGGCACGGCCTTGCCCGCCTTCAGCGTGACCGCGGCAAAGCCGGTGATGAACATGATTCGCATGTCGGGCGCGACCGCGGCGGCATGCTGGGCCAGTTCGATCCCGTCCATTTCCGGCATGACGATGTCCGTCAGCAGCAGGTCGAAACGGTCGCTGTCGATATGCGGCACCGCCTGCGCGCCGGTGGCGACGGACACGACCTCATAGCCTGAGCGCTCCAGGGCGCGGGCCAAATAGGCGCGCATGCTTTCATCATCTTCCGCCAGCAGAATTCGAATCATTGCCCCGTACGTCTCGTCCCTGGCCTGTGACGGCCGACCCCCTGATCGCCCCCTTCGCGGATGGCGTGAAGCGACTATATATGCGACAAGGTGTAAATATTATCCAGCCGAGTAACCATTTTTGGGCGGCCGCCTGTGAAAGGATCTTGTTTGGGACATAGCGCGCCGCCGGTTCCGACCGAAACCACGCCCGCCTACGATCTTTACGAGCCCGCTGTCCCCGCCGGGCCGGTGGTCGTTTCCGTGCCGCATGCGGGCCGTGATTATGACGCGGCGTTGCTGGCGCAGGCGCGGGTGCGGCGGGATGTTCTGCAAAGGCTGGAGGACCGCTGGGCGGACATGCTGGCCTATCCGTTGGTGGACCAGGGCGTTCCGGTATTGGTGGCGCGGGTGCCGCGGGCGGCGATCGACCTCAACCGGCATGAGCGGGAGATCGATGCGGCCATGGTCGGCGGCATTCCCCGCGACGTCCCCCTGCAAAGCAGCGTCAAGTTGCGCGGCGGGCTGGGCCTGATCCCGCGCCGCTTGCCGGGCGCGCATGAACTCTGGCAGCGCTCGCTTGGCTGGACGGAGGTGGTGCGCCGGATCGAACTGTTCCACAGGCCCTATCATGCGACGCTGGCGCGGCTGATGCGGGCGGCGCGGGACGCCTATGGCCATGCGATCCTGATCGACCTGCATTCCATGCCGCCGCTGCCCCCGCCGACGGCCGGCCAGGCTGCCGCCGGGCTGGTGCTGGGGGATCGATTCGGCCGCAGCGCTTCGGCCCGGCTGATGACGCTGGCGGCGGACGTGGCGGCCGCCCACGGCATCGCGGTCGCGCAGAATCATCCTTATGCGGGCGATCACATGGTGGAGCGCCATGGCAGGCCGATGCATGGGCTTTATGCCATCCAGGTGGAATGCGACCGAAGCCTTTATCTGGACGACGCCATGGACCAGCCGGGGCCTGGCCTTGCCGCCATGCAGAAGGTGGTGGCGGCCATCGTGAACGCCCTGGCGCATGAGCTGCCGCGTTCGGACTATGCGATGGCGGCGGAGTGATTGGGAAGAATAGGGCGTCAGGGCCGATCGGCATTGAACCCATGACGGCCTGCAAAATGGGTGAAGCGAGCCACGTGCCTCGCTTCAATTTCCGCGCTTCCGGCGCATCGTCGCCCAAAAACGGCGCCTGCGGAAAAAGGGCGGCGCACAAGGCGCCGCCCCCATTTCCTCCGGCCGCGGCCGGAAAGCAGTTCCGCTTGCGCGGGGCTTGACCGAACTTACTTGAGTTCGACGGTCGCGCCGGCTTCTTCCAGCTGCTTCTTGATCTTTTCGGCTTCGTCCTTGCCGACGCCTTCCTTGACGGCCTTCGGCGCGCCTTCGACCAGCGCCTTGGCTTCGGTGAGGCCCAGGCCGGTGATGGCGCGGACTTCCTTGATGACGTTGATCTTCTTGCCGCCGTCGCCGGTCAGGACGACGTCGAATTCGTCCTTGGCTTCTTCAGCGGGAGCAGCGCCGGCGGCGCCACCGGCCGGAGCGGCAACCGCGACGGCAGCGGCGGCCGAAACGCCCCACTTTTCTTCCAGAGCCTTGGAAAGCTCGGCGGCTTCGAGGACGGTCAGGGCCGAGAGCTGGTCGACCAGAGCATTGATGTCTGCCATGTTACTTTACCTATTCCCTTCTGGGCGGGGCGTTGGAAGGCCCCTTAAACGAGAGTTGAAAACAGTCTTTTCGGGAAATCCCGCGGCGATCAGGCCGCGTTCTTTTCCGCATAGGCGTTGAAGACCCGCGCGAGCTGGGCAGCCGGCGCCTGGGTGACGGTCGCGAGCTTGGTCGCGGGCGCAACGAGCAACCCGACGATCTTGGCGCGCAGTTCATCCAGCGACGGCATCGAGGCGAGCGCCTTGACGCCCTCCGCGTTCAGCAGCACTTCGCCCATCGCGCCGCCAACGATCTCTAGCTTGTCGTTGGTCTTGGCGAATTCGACCGCAACCTTCGCGGCTGCGACCGGATCGGCCGAGGAGGCGAGGCCGACCGGGCCGGTCAGCAGATCGCTGATGCCGGTATAGTCGGTGCCTTCAAGGGCGATCTTGGCGAGGCGGTTCTTCGTAACCTTGTAGGTGCCGCCGGCTTCGCGCATCTTCTGGCGGAGCTGGGTCGACTGGGCGACCGTCAGCCCGAGGTTGCGGGTCACGACGACCACGCCGACCTCTGCCAGATGTGCGTTCAGCGCGGAAACGACCTCAGCTTTCTGATTACGATCCATGCCATTACTCCACTTCATGTTCACCGGACGGCCCGATGAACGGCAAAACCCACGGGCGAACCCGCGGGGCATTGGTCCGAAGGGGAGAGATCGACTGGCCCGTATCCCTCAAGGAGAACAGGCAGACCCGGACAGGCGCTTGCGCCCGGCCGGCAAAGAACTTTTCCCCGTCTAGGCCGGAAATTAAGAAGGGCAGATTCCCTTCACCGACTGTCTCGGACGGAAGGCCACCGGCACTGCTGCCAGGGGCCTGCTGCGGGCGCCCCTACAGATTTGTAGGAGGCATGTCACGCGGATTCTGACGAAGGGTCGGATCGGAGCGCGGAAAAGCGCGGTTTTCCGTCGAAGTTCACAGTGTATGCGCGCGCGGGCGTGGGCGCGCGTAGGCGTGGTGGGAAGCGGATCGACATTTCAAAGAGGGGGCGGGATAGGCGGGCCGGGGGGATGTAGGACAGGAGAAAGGGGAGCAGGCTGCGGGAAATAGGATGGTTTTTGCGCAAGCTGTGGCCTGTGGGTGACAGGCGGCAGAGCAGCGCAGTTTGCGGCCAAGGAGCGGGATCCCGGCTCAAGGCCGGGATGACGAGAAGGGGACTGTCTGGAAGCGACCAGAAGTTGCCATAAACTGGACGTTGAGCTTTTCCGGCAACCGGACACACTATGGTAGATCAATAGACTTGTTCAACCATGCTGCCGTCAGAGGCATTATTCCAGCTACTCCCGCACCGTAGAGGGGGCAGGCATATTTTGCCATTTCAATAGTTGAACCTAGTCCATCGCTGAACATGACCAAAAATATGATCCATCCGACGGCCGCGCCAATCAGTGCGAATAACACTGCATACGACTTCGGATTGGCAGCGACTTGGAGAGTAAGAATACAATGTAGAGGGGTGCCCAAAATTAACGCTGCGGGGATTGAAAAAAGCAATGCCATTGTGCCGACTAGCGCTCCCCACATCTGCACTGCAATGATGCCCTTCAAACTAAACATTCCATCCGCCGTCGCAAGAATGCCACAGCAAAAGATGACCGTTGATAAAAAGCATCCGGCAAACGCCGACAAAAATGCGACTTTTAAAGATTGTGCGATGCTGAGGTCTGGTTCCATGATGAGAGTAACGCAAATTCTTTTTAAATATCCGTAAAAGTCCGCTTTATTGTCGAAGTGGCTGCAAACCTGACTGTCGCGAAACCACCCAACCCCGTCACCCCGGCCTTGAGCCGGGGTCTCGCTGCCTTCTGCCTTTCAGGCGGGCAGGTTAAACATGTGCTGCCAGTCGGGGTTGTTGCGTTCGATTAGGTCGAATTTCCATGCGCGTCGCCAACGCTTGAGATGTTTTTCCTGTTTGACGCAGGTTGCGATGTCCTCGCCAAGCCCCGGGGCGACGAGCATGAGGCAGCCGATCTCACGCCATGGCCATGCTTATACCCGGTCCGCCTGCACCACCGTGTCGAGGCCCCGCAGCGCCGACAATATGCGGTTCAAATGCTGCGCGTCGGCCACTTCCAGGTCGATGATGTCGGTGTGGAACGGGCCTTCGCGGTTCACCAGTTGCAGGTTCAGAATGTTCGCCTTGGTCGCGCCGAACACGTTGGTGACGGCGGCCAGCGCGCCCGGCTGGTTCTTGACGATCACCTGGAGCCGCGCCGTGCCGCCCTTGGACTTGCTGTCCCAGCTCAAATCCACCCAATCGTCGTCCTGATCCACCTCCAGCGAGCGGCAGTCGATGGTGTGGACCTCGATCGGTTCGCCGGTGCGGCGGACGCCGACGATGCGGTCGCCGGGGACGGGGTGGCAGCAATCGCCCAGATTATAGGCGATGCCCGGCGTCAGGCCGCGGATCGACACCGGGGCGTGCTGGCGCGGATGGGCCTCCTCCACCCCCTCCGCGCTGGTGGAGCCGGGGATCAGCGCCTCCATCACCTCCGAATCGAGCAGGCGGTGCGTGGCGATGGCGACCATCAGCGATGCGCGGTCGTCCAGCTTGAGCCGCTTGAGCGCCGCCTTCAGCGCCTTGTCGCCCAGTTCGCTCGCCAGTTCGGGGGAGAAGCGGCCGATGATCTCCTCATAGAGCTTCTCGCCCAGCGCCACTTCCTCGCCGCGCTGCTTCTGGCGGATATAGCGGCGGATGGCGGCGCGGGCCTTGCCGGTGATGGCGAAGGTCAGCCAGCCGGGCTGCGGCTCCTGCCCCTCGGATTTCAGGATTTCGACTTGATCGCCATTTTCCAGCATGGTGCGCAGCGGCACGACCCGGCCGTTGACCTTCGCGCCGACCGTCTGGTTGCCCAGCGACGTGTGCACCGCATAGGCGAAGTCCACCGGCGTCGACCCCTTGGGCAATTGGTGCAGCTCGCCCTTGGGGGAGAAGGCGAAGATGCGGTCCTGATACATCGCCATGCGCGTATGTTCGAGCAGTTCGTCCGCGTCCTGGCTCTGCTCCAATATTTCGACCAGGTCGCGCAGCCATGCCGCCTGATGGTCGCTGGCGTCGCCCTTCTGCTTGTAGGCCCAGTGCGCGGCCAGGCCGAGTTCGGCGTCATGATGCATGTCGCGGCTGCGGATCTGCACCTCTATCCGGGCATTGTCCTGATGGATGACCGTGGTGTGCAGCGAGCGATAGCCGTTGCGCTTGGGCGTGGAGATATAATCCTTGAACCGGCCCGGCACCATCTTGAAGGTCTGGTGGATGACGCCCAGCGCGCGGTAGCAATCCTCCGCCGTCTCGGTGATCACGCGGAACGCCATGACGTCGGTCAGTTGCTCGAAGCTGATATGGCGTTCCTGCATCTTCTTCCAGATGGAATAGGGATGCTTCTCCCGCCCCGACACCGTGACCGGCAGCCCCTTGCCGCCCAGCAGCAGTTGCAGTTCCGCGCCGATCCGGTCGACCTTGTCATGGCCGCCTTCCTTCAGTTGCTCCAGCCGCTTGGTGATGCTGTCATAGGCCTCCGGCTCCAGTTCGCGGAAGGCCAGAAGCTGCATCTCGCGCATGAAGTCGTACATGCCGATCCGCTCCGCCAGCGGGGCGTAGATATCCATCGTCTCGCGGGCGATGCGGCGGCGCTTCTGCTCATTCTTGATGAAGTGCAGCGTGCGCATATTGTGCAGCCGGTCGGCCAGCTTCACCAGCAGCACCCGGATGTCGTCCGACATGGCGAGCAGGAACTTGCGCAGATTTTCCGCCGCCCGCTCATTTTCGGACATGGCCTCGATCTTGCTGAGCTTGGTGACGCCGTCGACCATCTTGGCGACGTCCTTGCCGAAGGCCTGCTCTATTTCCTCATAGGTGACCAGCGTATCCTCTATCGTGTCGTGCAGCAGCGCGGTCACGATGGTCTGGTCGTCCAGGTTGAAGTCGGTCAAAATGCCTGCGACTTCAATGGGATGGCTGAAATAAGGGTCGCCGCTGGCGCGCTTCTGGCTGCCGTGCTTCTGGACCGAAAACACATAGGCGCGGTTGATCATCGCTTCGTCCGCTTCCGGATCGTAGCGCTTTACCCGTTCAACAAGTTCGTACTGGCGTAGCATCCTGTTGCGATTGTCCGCGATGCCCCTTGCTGTGCAACAAAAAAATCCCATCTTGGGTGAATAGCGATGCGCTTTTGCAACGCGGGTGGCTTTGAGCTATCAAGTGAGACGATGACACATATTCTGGCGCAGGATCTGGAGCAATGCGCGCTGCCCGGCGCATTGGAAGCGATGGGAGAACGCTGGTCGTTCCTCATATTGCGGGGCGCTCTTTCGGGAATCCGGCATTTCGAGGAGTTTCAATCGACCCTCGGCATTGCCCGCAACATCCTGGCGAATCGGCTCGCCCGGCTGGTGGAAAACGGCATCATGGTGCGTCAGCCCATGCAGTGCGACCGGCGCAAGGTCGAATATCGCCTGACCCAGAAGGGGGAGGATCTGGCCCCCGCGATGATCGCGTTGCGCCAATGGGGCGAAAAATGGGGCTGCGGCCCCGCATCCTGCCAGGTGCTGGCCGACGGCCGCGACCGGCAGCCGATCCGCAAGATGACCATCCAGGCCCATGACGGCCGCACGCTGGAGCCGGGCGACCTGATCTGGCTCTGCGTCGATGAGGAAACGCCGGTCCGGCAGGAAGCCGCCGTCGCCTGACGCAATGGGCGCGCGCCCTGCATCGGTCGGTCATGCTGAAACAAGTTCAGCATGACGGTTGTTCTGACAGCCTATGATGCTTTAGGCTGACGCCAATGTCAGTGCATCGTTTCCAGCCCCAGCCCTTTTTCGCGGACAAGAATCGCGCCTTCTGGAACCTCCAGTCCGTGGGATGGGCCGGCGCGTTCCTGTTGCGCGGGTCGTCCACCATCGCCAACGGGCAGCCGCTTTCCAGCCTGATCCCGGTGATGATCTCCACCGTGTCGGGCTATTCGGTGACGCTGCTGATCGCGGTGGTGTTCCGCTTCCTCCAGCGGCAGCGGCCCATCGTCACCTGGGGCGCCTCCATCGTCACGGTGGTGGTCGCGGCGGGGCTGGTGGCGTTCATCGACGCCTGGGTGTTCTCGACCCAGAATAGGGGCAGCGACACGGCGGGGCTGCAACTGTTCCTGGGCGCCTTCTATCTTTCGATGACGCTGCTGGGCGCATGGTCGGCGCTTTATTATGCGATCAACTTCTACCTGACGGTGGAGGAGCAGGCGGACCAGTTGCTGCGGCTGGAAAATCAGGCGTCCAGCGCGCAACTGGCCATGCTGCGCTATCAGCTCAATCCGCATTTCCTGTTCAATACGCTGAACAGCATCTCCACGCTGGTGCTGCTGAAGCAGACGGACCGGGCCAATGCCATGCTGTCCCGCCTGTCCTCCTTCCTGCGCTATACCCTGATCAACGAGCCGACCGCGCAGGTGACGATAGAGCAGGAGATCGAGACGCTGAAACTCTATCTGGAGATCGAGAAGATGCGGTTCGAGGACCGGTTGCGGCCGGTCTTCAACATCGATCCGGCGGTCGCGCAGTCGCGCCTGCCCTCCCTCCTGCTCCAGCCGCTGGTGGAAAACGCCATCAAATATGCGGTCACGCCCAAGGAGGAAGGCGCGGAAATCTCCGTCACGGCGCAGCCTGCCGGTGAAAACGTCCGGATCATCGTATCCGATACGGGTCCGGGATTGAATGAGGGGTTCACCCGCCCGAACAATCCCGTCAGCGAAGGAACGGGCGTCGGTCTGGCGAACATCCGCGACAGGTTGATTCAGGCCTTCGGGGAACGACAGAGCTTCGAAACGCGTTCCACGCCGGGCGGCTTTTCGGTCCTGATCGAAATGCCGCTTAACCTGGATGAACCATCGAGAGTGGCCGCATGACCATCAGAACAATCCTCGTCGACGACGAAAGCCTGGCTATCCAAGGCCTCAAGCTGCGTCTGGAAGCGCATGAGGATGTCGAAATCGTAGAAACCTGTTCCAACGGCCGCGAAGCGATCCGCGCCATCAAGACGCATAAGCCCGACCTTGTGTTCCTTGACATTCAAATGCCCGGCTTCGACGGTTTTTCCGTCGTGCAGGGGCTGATGGAGGTGGAGCCGCCGCTCTTCATCTTCTGCACCGCCTATAGCGACCATGCGATCCGCGCTTTCGAGGCGCAGGCGGTCGACTATCTGATGAAGCCGGTGGAGGAAGGCCGCCTTGCCGACGCGCTGGACCGGGTGCGTCAGCGCCTGTCCGAAAAACGCCAGGTGCAGGAAGCGGAGAAGCTGCGCGAAGTGCTGGCGGAGGTCGCACCGGACGCGATGAACGACTTTGCGGGCGATGGCGATGCGCCGGCCGCCAACCGCTTCGAAAAGCTCATCAACATCAAGGATCGCGGGCAGATCTTCCGCGTGGACGTCGATTCCATCGAGAGGATCGACGCGGCGGGCGACTATATGTGCATCTATACCGCCGACAATTCGCTGATCCTGCGCGAGACGATGAAGGACCTGGAAAAGCGGCTCGACCCGCGCAATTTCCAGCGGGTGCATCGTTCGACCATCGTGAACCTCAGCCAGGTGCGACAGGTGAAGCCGCATACCAACGGCGAATGCTTCCTGGTGCTGGAATCCGGCGCGCAGGTGAAGGTCAGCCGGTCCTATCGCGACGTGGTGGCCCGGTTCGTGCATTGATCGGAGTGTAAGAGTGACGTGCTCCTGCGAAGGCAGGAGCCTAGTTCAGACGGTGCGGTTGCAGGTCGAAGGCAGAACTGGGTTCCTGCCTTCGCAGGAACACGGTAGAAAAAGCCGGTGAGCAAGCCCGGTTACGTCTACATCATGGCCAGCCGCCGCAACGGCACGCTTTACCTGGGCGTAACCAGCGATCTCGTCAAACGCGCCTGGCAGCATCGCAACGGCTTGGGCAGCGAATTCAGCGCCGAATATCGCTGCCATTTCCTGGTCTGGTACGAGGCCTATGACGATCTTCAGGAGGCCCGCCTCCGCGAACTTCGCATGAAGAAATGGAAACGCGACTGGAAGCTGCGCCTGATCGAGACAGCCAACCCCGGCTGGCGTGATCTTTTCGAAGACGTCGCCCAATAAAACATCCGTGCTCCTGGCACTCTAACGAAACACCCATTGCCGATTAAGCCCGAAAACCACCGCCGGGGTTACGAACAGCATGGCCGGGATGGGCGACCATTCCGGCCATTGCATATGGGTCACGCACAACCACACCCATAGCGCGTTCAGCGCATAGCTCACCAGCGACACCGCGACGAAGCGGACCCCCCGCGCCGCCTGGTTGTCGCGCCCGCCATGCCCACGAAAGGTGAAGCTGCTGTGCGTGACATAGCCGACCGCCACCGCCGCCAGATAGCCGATGCCGTTGGCGACCTGCGGATGCAGCCCGACCGGCGCGGCCAGCGTCCAGTAGATTGTCGCCTGACAGGCGGTCACGAACAGCCCGGTCAGGCCGTAACGGACGATCTGCCAGAACAGCGCCTGCTTTTCCGGTGTGAAGATATGAAGGATTTTCATGCCGCCCCGTTGCGCTTTGATGCGGACCCTCTAATCGAGCCACCATGAAACTGCAAAGCTGGCCTGTCCTGCGCGCGCGCATCCTTCCCCTGGCGGCGAAATTGTCGCTCTACGCGGAACGGAACTGGAAGTGGCTGACCGTCCTGCTGTGGATCGGCGCCATGGCCTATATGGTTTCCACCCGCTGGCCGCAGATACAGTGGCTGACGCTGAACGATACCGACGACAATATCCGCTATCTGCAGGTGAAGGACTGGCTGGCCGGGCAGGGGTGGTACGACCTGCGGCAATATCGGCTGGATCCGCCCGCCGGATTCGACATCCACTGGTCGCGGCTGGTGGACCTGCCGCTGGCGGGGCTGATGCTGTTCTTCCGCGCCTTCCTGGACCAGGGGCTGGCCGACCGGCTGGCCTGCGGCATCGCGCCGATGCTGCCCCTGTTGCCGCTGATGCTGGGGCTGGGCTTCATCGCCCGGCGGCTGGCGGGGGGGAACAGCTGGTTCCTGGCGGCGCTGGCGCCCTTCGCCGCGCAGATGGGCATCAGCATGTTCCTGCCGATGCGGATCGACCATCATGGCTGGCAACTGGCCTTCACCGTGCTGATGCTGGCGGGCGTGGTCGACCGCAACTGGCTGCGCGGCGGCATCGTCGCGGGGGTCAGCAGCGCGCTGTCCATCGCCATCGGCATGGAGATGATCGTCTATCTGGCGGCGGGCGGCGCGCTCATCGCGCTGCGCTGGGTGTTCAAGGACGGCGCGGCGCGGCGGATGCTGCCCTATGCGATCAGCCTTGGCGGCGCGACGTCGGTGCTGTTCGTGCTGTTCGCCAGCTACGCGAACCGGGAAATGCTGTGCGACGCCATCTCGCCCATCTGGGTCGCGATCTTCGCGGCGGCGTCGGCGGGGATGGCGCTGCTGGCGCTGCTGCCGCTCAAAAACTGGCCTGCGCGGCTTGGCGCGGGGCTGGCGGTCGGCGCGGCGGTGGCGGCCTTCGCCTGGACGAACTGGCCGCAATGCCTGTCGGGCGCCTATCAGATCTCGCCCGAATTGCAGAAGCTGTGGCTGGCCAACATCCGCGAGGCCAAGCCGATCACGGTGCAGGCGCGCAGCCTGGTGGTGCCGTTGATGGCCATTCCGGCGGCGGGCCTGATCGGCCTGCTCTGGGCGCTGTGGGACGCGCGCAGGGACGCCGACCGGCTCTGGGCCTGGGCCACGGTGGGCCTGATGATGCTCTTTTCCACCGCGCTGCTGTTCTGGCAGCTTCGGGCCGGTCCGGCGGCGCAACTGCTGGCCATACCGCCCGCCGCCTGGGCCGCCTATCGGCTGCTGTGCCTGATCGCGACGGGAAGGCCCGCCGTTCGACTGGTCGCGGCGCTGGGCGCGGCGGCGCTGGCCGGCGCGGCCTTCGCGACGCCGCTTTATCCGCAGATCAACCGGCTCTGGGTCATGGCGACGGGCGAGCAGCCCAAGCCGCAAAAGCCCAAGGCGCAGGCGCGGCGGAAGGCCATCGCCAACGCCAATGGCCGTTGCCGCACCCTGCCGGCGCTGGAGGTGCTCAATCAGGTGCCGCCCGCCACCATCTTCACCATGGTCGACCTGGGGCCGCGCCTGATCGTCGCGACGCATCACAGCGCCGTTGCTGGCCCCTATCACCGCAACGGCGCGACGATCCTGGACATGCACCATGCCTATGACGGCCCTGCCGACGCGTTCCGGCCGATCGCGGCGAAGCACCATGCCGCCTATCTGCTGGTGTGCCCCGGCTTTCCCGAAGGCACCATCTATCAGGCGCGCAGCCCCAGGGGCTTTTATGCCGGGCTGATGCGGGGCGACGTGCCCGGCTGGCTAAGGCCGGTGCCGCTGAGGACAGGGATGACGCTGCCCTACACGCTCTATCGCATCGATTATTCAGCGCCGGGCGAGAAAAAAATCCCGCAGCAGCGTTGATGCCTCGGCCTGCGCCAGGCCGCCATAGACTTCCGGCCGGTGCAGGCATTGCGGCTGGGTGAAGAAACGCAGTCCCTGTTCGATCGCGCCGCCCTTGGGATCCGCCGCGGCATAATAGAGGCGGGCGATGCGGGCGTGGGAGATCGCGCCGGCGCACATGGCGCACGGTTCCAGCGTCACCCACAGTTCGCATCCGGCGAGGCGGAAGTCGCCCAGATGGGCCGCCGCGGCGCGGATCGCGACCATTTCGGCATGGGCCGTGGGGTCATTGTCGCGCCGGTTGCGATTTTCCCCCTCCCCGATGATCCGGCCGTCCAGGGTGACGACCGCGCCGATCGGCACTTCCCCCGCGTCGGCGGCAGCGCGGGCCAGGTCCAGCGCGCGCCGCATCGGTTCGGGCAGGGGGAAGGGGGAAGGCATGGCTTCGCCCATAGAGGATAAGCGCGCGCGAGGGGAGGGGGGCGGTTCCGCGGAAAGCAACCTGTTCCTGCCTTTGCAGGAGCATGGAGGGTCTTTTCACGGCTTCTGCACATCCACCGTCGGCACCTCGACCGTTTCCTTGCGCTTGCCGACCTCGACCTTGGCCACGCTGGCCTCATATTTGGGCAGGGAGCCGCCCTTGACCGCGATTTCCGGCAGGCGCCCTTCCTGCGTCTTTTGCAGGTCGATGAAGCCGGTGGCGATGCCGCCGGCCAGGACCAGCAGCAGGATCAGCAACAGGCCACCTATGAATCGCATTTCCGCCTCCTTTGGCTTATGGGCCTTCAACGCTCATGAGTCGGAAAGGGTTGCGGCCCGGAAAGGCGCTGGGCGGGTTGACGCGCGCGGGGAATCCCGTTATCCGCGCCGCTTTCCGAACGAACCCGAATTACAAGGTTGATTGACTATGTCGCGCATTTGCGAGCTGACCGGCAAGGGTCGCCAGGTGGGTCACAATGTTTCCCACGCCAATAACAAGACCAAGCGCGTGTTCCTGCCCAACCTGCAGAACGTGTCGCTGATCTCCGAAGCGCTGGAAACGACCGTGAAGCTGCGCGTGTCGACCCATGGCCTGCGTTCGGTCGAGCATAATGGCGGCCTGGACAACTGGCTGCTGAAGACCAGCGACGACAAGCTGTCGCTGAAGGCCCGCCGCCTGAAGCGCGACATCGCGAAGAAGAAGGCTGCCGTCGCGGCCTGATTCGGTTCGATTCGTTCGCTTGAAGAAGCGGCCCGGCGACGGGCCGCTTTTTTGCGTTGGCCGATGTTGGAGGAGAAATTGCGGAGGTCGTGCCCCCTTCCCCTCCACCAGCCTTCGGCTGGTCCCCCTCCCCATCTACCGATGGGGAGGAATAGGGTAGGTCAACTCCCAAGAGGCCTTATTCCCAATCCAACCCGAATTTCAGCAGCAAAGTCCGCTGGAAGAATTCATGATTGTCGTCGGATGCGATCCAGACGATCCGGCGCCCGCCCTCCCGCGTCACGGCCAGCCCTTCGAAATTGTCCGCCAGCAGCGGCGGCGCCAGCCGGGCCAGCGCCCGCGCCTTCAGCCGGTCGCCGGGGCGCGGCCGTTCCGGCAGTTCGACCATCGCCAGCGTCGCGGTGAACAAGGATTGCAGGGTCAGCCGCCGGTTGAGCACCAGCACATGCCGCTCGTCCAGCGCCACCGCGTCGGTCGGGCGATAGCCCCGCGGCGGCACATAGCGCAGGTGCATGGGGCGCGCGGTCGCGGCCTCCGCCGGGTCGCCCGCGAACAGCAGCGCGTCGTGGCTGCCGTCGGCGGTCATGCCCATTTCCGCCAGCACCAGGAAACGCCCATCGGGCAGCCGCGCCAGCGATTCGATCGATCCGGTTTCGGGCCAGGCCTCCATCTCCGGCCAGGTGCGGCAGGCCTCCACACGGGCGAAGCCGGGCGAATAGCGGCAGACCATCTGCTGCAATTCGAAACCCACCCAATAGCGCCCGGTGGCGGGGTCGCGGGCCATCGCTTCCGAATCCCAGGCCCACCAGGGGCGGTCGCGGTCCTGCGGCCGGATGGGGAGGGGGGCGATGAACGGCCGCCGCTCCCCCCTGCCCGAACCGACGTGGAAGCCCATCAGCGTGCCGGAATCGCTCAGCGCCAAAATCTGCCCGTCCGGTTCCGCCAGCAGGGACGATATGCCGCCAAACCCATGATGCGCGCTGCTCAATTGCCATCCGCCCAGATAATGAAGCGGCCCCAGGTCGCGCTGGCCGGGATCGGCGGCGTTCAGCGGCAGGGGGCGCGCCCTCACCAGCAGCGGGCCGGGGCCGAAGGGTTCGGGCTTGTTCTTGTGCGGCGCGGGAAGCAGCAGGATCGCGAGCAGCAGGACGATCAGGATTCGGCGCATCGCCCCTGCCATAGGGGATAATCGGCCGCCGTGCAGGGTTTTTCGCGGCGCTGGCCTCGGCACGCGAAAAGCGCGATAAGCTGTCGGGCGGTCGCTCCGATGCTGAACGGCGGCTGACATCGCCATTCAGGCTTGGCTCAATGCGAATCGGGCAGAAAGGGCTTCAATCGATGGCGAGTCCCCGCTTGGGAAGACCCTGCCGGGATCGAGGGCTAATGAGGAGCAACGCCATGAAGACGAAGTTTCTGATCAATCTGGGGGCGGCGCTGGCGATGGGCGCTGCCTCTCTTGCCGTCACCGCAACGCCGGCCATGGCCCGCGACGGTTGGGGCCGCCATTATGAACGTGGCGATTATTATCGCGGCGACCGGGGTTATCGCGGCTATCGCGACGGCTATTACCGGGGCGGCGGCTATTATCGCGGCGATCGCTATTATCGCGGCTATCGCGGCTATCGCGGCGGCTATCGCTGCCGGGACAACGGCACGGGCGGCACCATCATCGGCGCGATCGCCGGCGGGCTGCTGGGCAATGAAGTGGGCAAGGGCAGCGGCCGCTATGGCCGTCGCGGCGACGGCACCACGGGCGCCATCATCGGCGCGGGCGTGGGCGCGTTGGCCGGGCGGGCGATCGACCGGGATTGCTGATCCATCGCCGAAAGATGAACGAAAAAAGGGCCGCTCCACCGGGGCGGCCCTTTTTTGTTCGGGCAAGTCAAAGAAAAGGGCCGCCCCGTTTCCGGCGCGGCCCGTTCCAGACAATTCCCGGATAGGGAATTACATCGCGTTCGCGGCAGCGTTGCCGGCCGTGTTGGCAACGTTCGAAGCGGCGTTCGAAGCGTTGTCGGCGGCGTTCATCGCGGCGTTCATGGCGTTGTCGGCAGCGTTCGACGCGTTCTCGGCAGCATTGGCCGACGCGTTGGCGGCATTTTCCGCACCGCCCGAGCAGGCGGCCAGGCCGAGCGACGCGGCGAGAACGAGCGAAAGAGCAATCGACTTGGTCATGGGTTAACCCCTCTCTGAGAATAATAACGGCGCAGACCACTCTCGGAGAAAAGTTCACCCCCCATTGCGTCTGCGCCGCGATTCGTAATGAATCCGGCGACTCATGGCAATCCCAATCATGCGCCAAGCCCGTGATTTGGGGCTGCAAGGGGTCGAACGGCGCCGTTCCGAACGGCCATTGACGTATATAAAGATTTCTTTATATGATCCTGTCATGAGCGCGGCACTCGACATTTTCCGGGCATTGGGCGATCCCACGCGGCTGCGCATCATCCATCTGTTGCGCGCCATGGAACTGGCCGTGGGCGAGATCGCGCAGGTCGTCGGGCAAAGCCAGCCCCGCGTGTCGCGCCATGTCCGCATCCTGGCCGAAGCCGATCTGGTCGAACGGCGCAAGGAAGGCAATTGGGTTTTCCTGCGCCTGGGCAAAAAGGCGGAAATCGCGCCTTTCCTGACGCTTTTCGACCAGCTTGTCCCGTCGGAGGGCGAATTGCTGTGGCAGAAGGCCGACCTCGCCCGGCTGGCCGCGGTGCGGGCGGACCGCGCCCAGGCGGCGGAAAGCTATTTCGCCGAACATGCCGAGGAATGGGACGCGATCCGTTCGCTCCATGTGCCGGAGGGGGATGTGGAGGCGGCGATGACCGCGCTGCTGGGGGCGGAACCCATCGGCCATCTGCTCGACATCGGCACCGGCACCGGGCGCATGATCGAATTGTTCGGCCCGTCGGCGGACCAGGTGACGGCGCTGGACCGCAGCCCCGACATGTTGCGGCTGGCCCGCGCCAAGCTGCCGGAGGATGCGGGCGACAAATATGCGCTGGTGCTGGGCGATTTCGGCGCGCTGCCGCTGGAGCCGGGCAGCGCCGACACGGTGGTGCTGCATCAGGTGCTGCACTATGCGCAGGCGCCCGAAGCGGTGATCGAGGAAGCGGCGCGGGTGACGGCGGCGGGCGGCCGCGTCCTGATCGCCGATTTCGCGGCGCATGAACGGGAGGAACTGCGGCTGCGCGACCAGCATGCGCGCCTGGGCTTTTCCGACGATCAGATCGAAAGCTGGTTCGCGGACGCGGGCCTGGAACTGGAGCGGGTGGAGGTGCTGCCCGGCCAGGAACTGACGGTGCAATTATGGCTGGGGCGGCGCCGTGGCGCGCGCGTCCTGCCAATCGAAGGACGACTTTCCGCATGACCCTTGGTTTCCCCTCCGTCGAAGCGGCCCAGGCCTGGCAGGCGCCGCTCTACGCCGATCTGGCGGGCGACGTGAATGTGAGCTTCGAATTCTTCCCCCCCAAGTCGGAGAAGATGGAGGAGCAGCTATGGTCCGCCATCCAGACGCTGACGCCGCTCGGCCCGAAATTCGTGTCCGTCACCTATGGCGCGGGCGGATCGACGCGGGAGCGGACGCACAATACCGTGGCCCGCATCGCGAAGGAAACGCCCCTGTCGGCGGCGGCGCACCTGACCTGCGTGGCGGCGAGCAGGGCCGAGATCGACGAGGTGGCCGACGCCTATTGGGAGGCGGGCGTGCGGCACATCGTCGCCCTGCGCGGCGATCCGCCGGAAATGGGCGCGAAGTTCGAACCCCATCCGGATGGCTATAAGGGCGCGGCGGAACTGGTCGAGGGACTGCGCAAGCGCCATCCGTTCGAGATTTCGGTGGCCGCCTATCCCGAAACCCATCCCGACGCGCAGAGCGCGCAGAGCGACATCGACAATTTGAAGCGCAAGCTGGACGCGGGCGCGACGCGGGCGATCACCCAATTCTTCTTCGAGCCGGACACCTTCTTCCGCTTCCGCGACACGGTGGCGGCGGCAGGGATCGACGCGGACATCATCCCCGGCATCATGCCGGTCAGCAATTTCGCGGCGGTCCAGCGCATGTCGGCCATGTGCAACACCGACGTGCCCGGCTGGATGGGCAAGCTGTTCGAGGGGCTGGACGACCATGCCGCCGCCCGGCAACTCGTGTCCGCGACGCTGGCGGCGGAACTGTGCCGCAAACTCTATGCGGGCGGGGTGCGCGACTTTCATTTCTACACGCTCAACCGGGCGGAACTGAGCTATGCGATCTGCCATCTGCTGGGGCTGCGGCCGGTGGCGGCGAATGCGGTTTGAAATTTTCCGTTCGTCCTGAGTAGCCATTGAGCCCGTCGAAATGGCGTATCGAAGGACCGCCCTTCGATACGGGTCTTCGACAAGCTCAGCCCCTACTCAGGACGAACGGTGGTTATTCAGGAAGCGAGTTTGGTGGAATGACGCCCGAACAACAATTCCGCGCCGTGGCGGCGGAAAAGATCATGATCTTCGACGGCGGCTACGGCACGTCGATCCAGAAGCACGGCCTGACAGAGGCGGATTATCGCGGGTCGCTCGACCTGGCGAAGGACCAGAAGGGCAATAACGACCTTCTGTGCCTGACCCGCCCGGACATCGTGGAGGGCATCCACGCCGCCTATCTGGATGCCGGGGCGGACATGATCGAGACCAACACCTTCTCCTCCACCAAGATCGCCATGGCCGATTATGGCTGCGAGCATCTGGTGCGGGACATCAACATCGCCGCCGCCCGGATCGCCCGCAAGGCGTGCGAGGCGGCGAGCGCGAAGGACGGCCGCCCGCGCTTCGTGGCCGGTTCCATCGGCCCGACGAACAAGACGCTGTCGATTTCGCCGGACGTCAACGACCCCGCCTATCGGGAGGTCGACTACGACACGCTGAAGGCCGACTATCGCGAACAATGCGACGCGCTGATCGAGGGCGGGGTGGATTTCCTGCTGGTGGAAACCTGCTTCGACACGCTGAACGCCAAGGCGGCGGGCATGGCGGCGCGGGAGGCGGAGGCGGCGGCCGGACGGCCCGTGCCGCTGATGCTGAGCTTCACCATCACCGACATGTCGGGCCGCAACCTGTCCGGCCATACGATCAACGCCTTCTGGTATTCGCTGCGGCACTTAAAGCCGCTGACCATCGGCGTGAACTGCGCCTTCGGGGCGGACCTGCTGCGGCCTTATCTCAGCGAACTGGCGAAGAATGCCGACACGCTGATCCTGGCCTATCCCAATGCGGGCCTGCCCAACGAACTGGGGCAATATGACGAACTGCCCGAAACGACGGCGAAGCTTATCCGCCAGTGGGTGGATGAGGGGCTGGTCAACATGGTCGGCGGCTGCTGCGGCACCACGCCCGCGCATATCGGCGCGGTGGCGAAGGCGCTGGCGGGGCAGAAGCCGCGCCAGGTGCCGGAACTGCCGGTGGTGACGCGGCTCGCGGGCCTGGAACCCATGCATATCGCGGCGTAAAATAATGTTCCCCCCTCCCGCAGGCGGGAGGGG